>DATCUL010000277.1:0-22584 GCA_036567405.1 Methyloversatilis sp.
GACCTTGCCCAGCGCTCCGCCGCGCGAGCGCGGCAGCACCGGTTCGCTGTTCGCCGCCTCGCGGCGCGGCAATACCGGCACATCGAACTGCACATTGCCCCGACCACCACCGTCGTCCAGCTTGAACTGGCCCACCGCGCGCATCAGCGCACGCGCCTGATCCTCGAGACTCTCCGCCGCTGCCGCCGCCTCTTCCACCAGCGCTGCGTTCTGCTGCGTCACGCCATCCATCTGGCTCACCGCCATCGTCACCTGCGAGATCCCGCTCGCCTGTTCCTGGCTTGCCGAGGCAATGTCCGTCACCAGCCCGGTCACCTGGCGGAAGCTGTCGACCACCTGTTCCATCGTCGCGCCCGCCTCGGCCACCAGCTTCGCTCCGCCATCGACGCGATCCACCGAATCCGCAATCAGCCCCTTGATTTCCTTCGCCGCCTGCGCGCTGCGCTGCGCAAGGTTGCGCACTTCGCTCGCCACCACCGCAAAGCCACGGCCCTGCTCGCCCGCTCGCGCAGCTTCCACCGCCGCGTTCAGCGCAAGGATGTTCGTCTGGAACGCGATCGAGTCGATCACGCCGATGATGTCCGCGATCTTCTTGCTCGAGTCCTGGATGTCGCTCATCGTCAGCACCACCCGTTTGACCGTCTCCGCGCCCTTCATCACCGCCTCGTTGCTCTGACGGCCCAGGTCATTCGCCTTCAGCGCGCTCTCCGCGTTCTGTTTCACCGTCGCGTTCAGTTCCTCCATCGAGCTGGCCGTCTCTTCCAGCGAACCGGCCTGCGATTCCGTACGCGAGCTCAGTTCGGCATTGCCGGCCGCGATTTCCCGCGCCGCGGTGTTGATCGCCTCGGTCGATTCCTTGATCCGGCCGACGACTTCGCGCAACTTGTCCACCGTCGTGTTGGTGTCGTCCTTAAGCTGTCCGAAGGTACCCGCGTAGTCACGCTCGATCTTTTCGGTCAGCACACCGCGCGCAATGGCATTGAGTACGCGCGCCGTGTCCTCGAGACCGGAAGCCATCACAGCCACCAGTTCGTTCATGCTGACCGCCAGTACCTTGAAGAAGCCCGACTTGCCCTCGACCGAAATCCGGTGAGCAAAGTCGCCGCTGACTGCCGCTGCAATCATGTCTTCCACTTCCTGCTCTACTGCGACCTCCTGCGTGCGTTCGGTCCACTCCGCAACGATGCCGATACGCTGACCGGACTCGCCCGGGATCGGCGTCGTGATCACTTCGAAAATGTGCTGACCGATCAACAACTCACTGCGGTGTCCGGTTCCATGGGGCTCCGACTTGCGCACGAAGTCAGGGTTGCTGCACAACGCTGCCACGTTGCTGCCCACGATGCGCGCAACGGAGAAATCCGGAACGCGGGCACGCACATCCCCCTCGATGCCGGCGAGCGTCTGCATCATGGCCTTGTTGGCGTAGATCACGGTGCCGTCGGCATCGGCGATGCGGACATTTCTGTTCACGAAATCCAGCGCAGTCCGGATCCTCAGGTTTTCGGCAGCGATGGCGTAGTCACGTTCGGTTCGCGCCTTCAGATCGATACGCATCTGCTCAAGCGACCCGAGAAGATTTCCGATCTCGTCCCGGCTGCCTGCCGAGATGGTGCGATCCAGCGTACCACCAGCAATCGCCTGCGCATGGCCACCCGCATACTGGAGCCGCGCGGCGATGCTGCGGCCGAGACGGAGGCCGATCACACCGATCACCACGGCCACGACCAGAGCGATCAGCGCCACCCCGCCCGCCTCGTGGAGTACCCGGGCATTCACGTCATCGACATAGATGCCGGAACCTATGACCCAGCCCCAAGGCTCGAACTTGCGTACATACGACACCTTGGCCACCGGCGCTTCGGCACCCGGACGCGGCCACAGGTATTCGACAAAGCCGGCACCCTGGCTTCTCGCGATACTCACGAATTCCACGAACAGCGCCTTGCCATTCGGATCCTTGATGGCGGCCAGGTCCTTGCCTTCAAGCTCGGGCTTGGCCGGATGCATCACCATGCGCGGCCCGAAATCGTTGATCCAGAAATAGTCCTCGCCGTTGTAGCGCAGCGCACGCACGGTAGCGATCGCCTGCCGGCGCGCCTCGTCCTGCGTCAGTTCGCCAGAAGCCGCACGCTTTTCGAATGCATCGAGAACCCCCCAGGCAGACTCGACGGCGAAGCGCGTTGCCGCCTTGTGGTCCTCAAGCATGTTCGTTCGTTCGCTGAACAGGAGCACGCCCGCCAGCAGCACGATGCCGACGAGGCTGGCGACAAGCATCAGCATCAGGCGACGCTGAACGGTCATGCCTTGCATGAGTGACGAAGACTTGGTGGAGTTGGACATAGCGATACCCTCAGTGCATGTGTTCGTCGACAAGCGCCATGTCAGCCGACAGCATCAGCCTCTCGATATCGACGACGATCAGCATGCGTTCTTCGATCGAGCCGAGGCCGTGGATGTATCGGGTATCCACGCTGGACGCGAAATCGGGAGCCGGATGAATCTGGGCAGAATCGAGCGCGAGCACGTCAGATACCGCATCGACCACCATGCCGACCACACGGCCACCGACATTCAGGATGATGGTGACCGTGAAAGGCGTGTACTCGACGATGCCGACATTGAACTTGATGCGCAGATCGACGATGGGAACAATGGTGCCGCGCAGGTTGATCACGCCCTTGATGAAGGCGGGCGCGTGGGCAATGCTGGTCACTGCATCGTAGCCACGTATTTCCTGCACCTTGAGAATATCGATCGCGTACTCTTCGCCACCCAGCGTGAAGGTGAGAAATTCCTGGGCGTAACCGCCATCAGCACCGCTATCCGGTCGATGGGATGCTGCCTGCGCCGCTTGAATCATCGTGTGCCCCTTGGCTTTCCGTTACCAAGGGTTTAACGGCAGCCGGGGCATTCGCCTTGAGGCAGCGCAGCACCTAAATTGGGGATTATTGTTGTTTCCGGAGGCATGTCCGGCATGGATTTCATGAGTGTCCACGCGGCCGGCGGATACACCGCGGCCTCGCAACACATCAGTTGCCGGGCGACGTCTCAGGCCGCCGCGGCAAGACTGCCGCGCGCAGATTCAACCAGGGCCGGCACGTCCAGAATGAGGCCGACGTGACCGTCGCCCAGGATGGTCGCGCCGGAAATTCCCGGCACCTTCCGGTAATTGGCTTCCAGGCTCTTGATCACGACCTGGTGCTGACCTACCAGCTCGTCGACGAACAGCGCAATCTTGTCGCCATCCGACTCGAGCACGACCAGAATGCCCTTCTCAAGATCGGTGGTTCCGCCAGACAGGCCGAGCGCATCCTGCAACGTCAGTATGTTCAGATACTCGTTGCGCACCTGCACCAGTCGCGGCTGACCGCCCACGCTCTTGATCATTGCTGCGGTCGGCTGCAGCGACTCGACCACGTAATTCAGCGGAATGATGTAGTGCTCGTCGCCGACCGCCACCGACATGCCGTCGAGAATGGCCAGCGTCAGCGGCAACCGCACCGTCATGCGCGTACCGACGCCGGTCATCGACTCGATGTCCACGCGTCCGCCCATCGCCGTGATGTTCTTCTTGACGACATCCATGCCGACACCGCGACCCGAGACTTCGGTCACCTGGTCGGCGGTCGAGAAGCCGGGTTCGAAAATCAGCGCCCAGACTTCCTGATCGGTCATGCCGTCGCTGACCGGTAGCCCGCGCTCACGCGCCTTGGACAGGATGCGTTCGCGATTCAGGCCGGCGCCATCGTCACCGACCTCGATCAGGATGTTGCCACTCTGATGCGAGGCCTTCAGCGTGATCGTGCCTTCGACCGGCTTGCCGCGCGCAGCGCGCAGGTCCGGCGTTTCAATGCCGTGGTCGAGGCTGTTGCGAACCAGGTGGGTCAGTGGATCGGCGATGCGCTCGATCAAACCTTTGTCGAGTTCGGTCGATTCGCCGGCCAGCACCAGGCGAACCTGCTTGCCCAGTTTCTGCGACAGATCACGCACCACGCGAGGAAAGCGAGAGAACACGGTGGACATCGGCAGCATGCGGATCGACATCACCGATTCCTGCAGGTCACGCGTATTGCGTTCGAGTTGCTGCACGCCATTCATCAGACGTTCGAATTCCACCGGATCGAGTTTCGACGCCGCCGAGACGAGCATGGCCTGGGTGATCACCAGTTCGCCCACCAGATTGATGATCTGGTCGACCTTGTCCACGCCGACGCGTATCGACGTATCGCCAGCCGGCGCTTTCGGCGTCCGCGTCACGGCAGCCTTCGGCGCATCGGCCGGCCTGGCGGCGGCTGGCACGGGAGCAACGGTTTCGGCAACCGGGAGCGGCGCAGCCACCGGCAAAACCTGCGGCGCATCGAAGAAACCATAGCTGCCGTCCTCTGCAGCGGCAGATACCACGACCGGCGTGTCAAAAAATCCGTAGCTGTCGTCCGCGCCGGATTCCGGCACGGCAGCCGGCACCTCGTCCGCAAACAGGCCGTAACCAACGTCACCTGCACCGGAAGCAGGCGCTTCCGCAGCCGACGTATCGGTCCCATCGAACAGACCCCAGGCAGTGTCGTCCGTTGCGACGGGCGCTGCGTCAGCGGCGTCGAAAAAGCCGTACGCACCGTCATCGTCATCCTGTGCCGGCACGACGGATGCACCCTCGGCAAAGCTGCCGGGTGCCGCGATGAATTCCACCAGATCGCGCACCGCGGACACATCGGCATCACCCGTCAGGCGGGTTTGCCAGTTGCCGGCACCGTCGATCGAAATATCGATGACTGCCCAACCGAGCGACTGCAGTTCGGCTGACAGATTCTCGATGATCCCGGCCGCGTCCACGCAGTCGGAAGGCAGCGCGAAGCTGAAGCCGTAACTCCGGACGAGTGGCTCGACAGCAGGTCCGGCTACAGGTGCAACAGCAACATCTTCTTCGCAGTAAAGACGCTTGATCGCCGCACACACGTCCTCGACCCGCTGCAAATCGGCCTGGCCCAAACCGCGATGGGCTGCAACCAGGTCGCGCAACAGGTCGCCAGCCTCGAGCGAGATATCAACCATCGCCGGCGTCATCACGACCTCGTGCTTGCGCACCCGGTCGAGCAGGGTTTCAAGTTCGTGCGTGACCTGGGCCAGATCGCTGAAGCCGAAGGTACCCGCGCTGCCCTTGATCGAGTGGGCGGCGCGGAATATGGCATTCATCTCCTCGTCATCGATGTTGTCCAGATCGATGTCGAGCAGCATCTGTTCCATGTTCGACAGGTGCTCCGCTGCCTCCTCGAAGAACACCTGGTAGAACTGGCTCATGTCCACTGTCACGGACTGTCTCCCGGTTCCGGATTTCGGTACGGACTAGCCGATCACCTTCTTGACGACTTCGACCAGCTTCTGCGGGTCGAAGGGCTTGACGAGCCAGCCGGTCGCACCGGCAGCACGCCCCTGGGCCTTCATCGAGTCCGACGATTCGGTGGTCAGCATGAGTATCGGCGTCGCCTTGTACTGCGCCATGCTGCGCAGGTTGCGAATCAGCGTCAGCCCATCCATGCGCGGCATGTTCTGGTCAGTCAGCACCAGATTGACCGATTTGGCCTTGGCCTTGTCCAGCCCATCCTGACCATCGACCGCCTCGATCACGTCGTATCCCGAACTTTTAAGCGTAAACGCCACCATCTGGCGTATGGATGCGGAATCGTCAATCGCGAGTACGGTTTTTGCCATGGCCCATCTCCTTCAAAACAGTTCTATTTCACCTTCCCGGAAGGCCTGCTGCGCCACCGGGTTGCTGCGGTCGGCCGCAACGAGCTTTTCAAGCGCCTCGCCGACCATCGATACCTGCAGCGCCGTAGCCTGCCCATGGGCCGCCGCGTCGCTCAAATCGTGAACCAGGCTCATCACGTCATCCACATTGCCGATGCGCCGCTGTACGTGGCCGATCAGCTGCGACGTCATGTCCTGGAACTGGAGCGAGGTCACGGCGTGCGCCACCGCGCCATTCACGCGCTCGACCGACTGGCCGAGCGCCTCGACCAGGACCTGTCTCCTGTGGTGCAGGGTTTCGAGCCCCTTCACCACCGTCTCCACACGCGTCTTGGATTCAAGTGCAAAGGTCATGTCCTGTCCCGCCAGCCTGGCGAGCGCCTGTTCCGTCTGCTGCACCTTCAACTGCATGCGGTCGACCAGCGTGACGATCTGCAGACTGAAATCGTTGGTGCGCGATGAGAGCGTGCGCACCTCGTCAGCCACCACGGCAAAGCCGCGCCCCGCCTCGCCCGCACGCGCCGCCTCGATCGCGGCATTCAACGCCAGCAGATTGGTCTGCTTCGATATGCCACCGATTTCGCCCAGCAAGGTGCGTACGCCCTTCGTTTCCTGTGCGATGCCTTCTGTCAGCTCGACCAGTTCCATGCCGAGCTTGCTGTTCTGGATGACGCTCTCGACGACCCGTTGCATGGTGCCCGACGTTTCATCCACGAAGCTTTCGAAGTCGAACTGCCCACTGCCATCACCACCGGTCAGCGACATCGCGGTCGTTCGCTGGTCCGAAGTTTCACCCTGCATGCTGACGAAGCTGGCGGTCAGACCTTCGATCGCTTCGTGCAACAAGGTCTGGACGCGGTCGAGCTCCTCGCGCATCTGGTTGCACTGCATCTGCACCGAACTTGCCGTACCGGCCAGCAGTTCGTGTGTAGCCACCACATCCTGTTCGGGAAGGGTCGCTGCAGTCTGGGCGTCCCCCTGAACGGCAGCGCCGCGTGATTGAGCAACAACCACCCCGCTCCAGATCAGGCACATGACTGCACCGGACACGCACAGCGCCACGGTCGCCGGCGGCCAGAATGCGGCGGCGCCTGCCACACAGAGTGCAGCCATGCCCCATCCCGCAGCAATCGTGAATATCAGGCGTTTCAAGGTGTTGGTCATCCGTTGAACAGGATTTCGGCAGACAAGGTGCTTAACGGCAGGACACTCCCGAACTTGACCGACGCTCGCTTCATCGCACGGTGCCCCCGGCGGCCTTCACGACATCCTCGACATCGACTGCGCGCCCATCCGAGAGAAACTGCTCTTCGGTCTGCCGGTTGAGCACGATGATGCTGATGCGCCGGTTGATCGGATTGAACGGATCTTCCTTATCGAAGGGCACGATGGAACTCATGCCGACAACGCGCAAGACCTTGTCCGGATCCATGCCACCGGCGATCAGTTCGCGACGCGACGCGTTGGCGCGGTTGGCCGACAGTTCCCAGTTCGAAAAGCCGCCGACACCACCGGCGAACGGGGTCGCGTCCGTGTGGCCCGACAGGAACACCCGGTTGTCAACCTGGTTCAGGATCTGGCCGATCTCGCGCAGGATGACCGAGGTATAGGGCTGCAGCCGATCGCTGGCCGACGCGAACATCGGCCGGTTCTGTTCATCGACGATCTGTATGCGCAGGCCCTCGGACGTCACGTCGAGCACCAGCTGGTTGCGGAACGGACGCAGATCCGGATTGGCTTCGATGCGCGCTTCGATCTGGCTCTTCAGCTCGACCAGCTTGGCACGTTCCTCGCGCTCGCCCTTTTCCTTCAGCGCCTGTGCGTCCTGGCTGGCAGACAGATTGATGGAGCGCTGCTTGGTTTCGGTCGCGCCGTACTTGACCTGTCCGCTCTGGCGCGTCAGGTCGCGACCGCCGCCCTGGATAATGCTGGAGCTGTCGCCCGAACCCGAGCCGCCCTGCTGCGCAACCTTGAGCGGATTCTCGAAGTATTCGGCAATACCCTTGAGATCCCCCTGGGAGGTGGAGCCGAGCAGCCACATCAGCAGGAAGAAGGCCATCATCGCGGTCACGAAGTCTGCGTAGGCGATCTTCCATGCACCGCCGTGCGCGCCGCCGCCGCCCTTCTTGATCTTCTTGACGATGATTGGCTGCTGGGTATCGTCGGACATGGCTCAGTCGTCTAAAGCAGGTATCGAAATGAGGTGATGACGGGGCGGCTTACTTGCCCTTGCGGTTCTTCACTTCGTCTTCCAGTTCCTTGAAGCTGGGGCGATCCGGTGAGTACAGGACCTTGCGGCCGAACTCGATCGCCACCTGCGGCGCGTAGCCATTCATGCTGGCCAGCAGCACGACCTTCATGCACTGATAGATCTTTCCGCCCTCTTCCATCTTCTGTTCGAGCTGCGAGGCGATCGGCGCCACGAAACCGTAGGAAAGCAGAATACCGAGGAAGGTACCGACCAGCGCACCGCCGATCATCTTGCCGAGCACTGCCGGCGGCTCGCCGACCGAACCCATCACGTTCACCACACCCATCACCGCAACCACGATACCGAAGGCTGGTACGCCATCTGCCATCTTGGACATGCAGTGGACCGGCACATGCGATTCGGCATGATGGGTTTCGATCTCGGCATCCATCAGGCTCTCGATCTCGAATGCGTTCAGATTGCCGCCCACCATCATGCGCAGGTAGTCGGTCAGGAAATCAACCGCGTGGTGATCGCCGAGAAAGGTCGCGTACTTCGAAAAGATCGGGCTGGCTTCGGGATTTTCGACATCCGCCTCGATCGACATCAGCCCCTCCTTGCGCACCTTGGCCAGGATTTCGTACAGCATGGCCAGCACATCGACATAGAAGGCCTTGTTGTAGGACGAGCCCTTGAACACCGAAGGCAGGGCAGCAACCGTGGCCTTGATGGCAGGCATGCCATTGCCGGCGACGAAGCCACCGATCATCAATCCGAAAATGGCAGCATATTCGGCCGGCACCCACAGTGCGGCGAGGCTGCCGTGGATTGCGTAAGTACCCACCGATGCGGCGAGAATGATTACGTAACCGATGATCAGAAACATGGATTTTTCCTGTGTATGACAGATGTTCGGGGCATCAATCACTGCCTGCCTGTTGGTGTAACGGCACCGGCCTGCAAAACTTGATCATGTTTCCGGTATCGCATCGGTACCCGGGAACCCTCCGTGAAACACACAAAAAAAAGCCGCCACGGGTTGCCCCGCAGCGGCGAGCTCCTTGCTTGCGCAAGGAGGAGGTCAGACTGGAGAGTCGTGTTCGATTCAGGCCGCGATCAGTGCCTCGCGCGCGCGCCGCGTCTTGCCTGCCCGCGCCGGGATGTGGCACAGACCGCAGACGTAGCTGGATTTCGGATCGTAGGCGTGGGCGACGAACTGGCCGCCACAGCAGGTGCATGCGGTGCGCTGCAGGAGCTTGGCATCGAAGAAACGGACCAGCGTCCAGGCACGGGTCAGACTCAGCACTTCTTCCATGTCGTGCGTCTGCACGTGTTCCTGGTACAGCTGAAACGCCTTGACGATGCAATCGAGCTGCGACAGGCGAGTGTTCTGCTTGAAGAAACTGAAAAAGGACATGAACAGCGAGGCATGAATGTTCGGCTGCCAGGTCATGAACCAGTCAGTCGAGAAAGGCAGCATGCCCTTCGGTGGCGACACACCCTTCACCTCCTTGTACAGCTTGAGCAGACGCTCGCGCGACAGGTGCGTCTCCGCTTCGAGCAGTTGCAGGCGGGCGCCGAGGTTGATCAAATTGACCGCCAGCGCAATTTCGCGCCCTTCCGAAACAATGCTTTTATTTTTCATGACCTTGCATCCCACTCTCAGAGAACGGCTTCAACCGGCTGCGCGCACGCGAGGATGGTGGCGTGCATGTGTGACGTGGAGGCTTCACGACCATGACTCGACAGCAGGCCGAGCAGAACGCGGTCGTCGAAACGCAGGCGGCACAGCATCATGTTGGCGCTGGCCATCTTCAGGACCTGGGCCGGCGACAGCGACTCGATCATGTCGGCCACGTCTTCGCTGACCCCCAGACGGAACATCGCAGCATCGCGGTCCTCGCGGATCATCTGCTGCGCCAGCATGAGATAGGCAAGATTCAGATCCCTGATCTCGTTCAGCAGGCCTGTCGTCTTCATGTTGCGATCCCTCCGGTGGTACGGCGCGCACGCCTCGTGGTATGGGATGCATTGTGCCCAGCAGGGGACCGACGCCCAATCAGGACATGGCGAAACTTGTTGTCCGAGCGGACGAACGCATCCCTGTAGGAATAATTCCTACATCAGGGAGCCCGAAGGGGGCAGATATGGGGTCTGCCGGCCGGGGGCCGGCGGTCGTGCGAGGTACTAGATCAGCAGTGAGCCGTCCTTTATTCGCTGGCTCAGCTGATCGGCTTCGACCGGTCGCGAGAAGTAGTAACCCTGAAAGCGATCGCACTGCTCGCGCCGCAGGAAGCCAAGTTGTTCGAGTGTTTCAACACCCTCCGCCACGGTGGTCAGGCGCAGGCTGCGAGCCAGCGCAATGATGACGCGAATGATGGCTGCATCATCCTCGTCGTCGTTGATGTCGCGCACGAAGGACTTGTCGATCTTCACGATATCGATCGGAAAGCGCTTCAGATAGGACAGCGACGAATAACCGGTGCCGAAGTCGTCCATCGAAATCCGCACGCCCATGTTCTTCAGCGCCTTGAGCATGCCTATGGTGGTCTCCGCATCCTTCATCAGCACGGATTCGGTGATTTCCAGCACCAGCTTTTCGGCCGGAAAGCCGGTGTCTTCCAGCGTGGTGCGCACCGTTTCGAGCAGCCGGGGCTGGGCGAACTGCACGGCCGACACGTTGACCGATATCGACAAGTCCTGCATGCCCTGCTGATGCCAGATCCGTCCCTGCGAGCACGCCTCGCGCATGACCCAGGCACCGATTTCGACGATCAGGCCGGACTCGTCGGCCAGCGGGATGAAGCGATCCGGCGGAATCACGCCGCGCTGCGGATGGCGCCAGCGCAGCAGCGCCTCGACACCCGAAGTCCGGCCGGTCACCCCGTTGAGGATGGGCTGGTAGTTCAGAAACAGTTCGCCGCGCTGCACCGCATGCCGCAGATGCGTTTCCAGCACCAGCTTCTCGGCCGAACTGGCGCTCATTTCACGCGCGTAGTAGGTCAGCCCGTTGCCGCCGGATCGCTTCGTGACGGACATCGCCGCTTCGGCATTCATGATCAGTGATTGCGCGTCGTCGCCATCCTCGGGCGTCATCGCAATCCCCAGCGACGCGGTCAGGAACAGTTCGACACCATCCTTGACGACCGGCGACGCGAACGCCGCCATCAGCCGGTTCGCAAACGCCGTGGCTTCATCGCGCGTGGTGCAGGACGGCGCGAAAACGCAGAAACGGTCACCGCTGAGCCGGGCGGTCATGGCGCCGGCACCGGCGCGCTCTATCAGACGCGACACGACCTCGCGCAGCACGACGTTGCCCGCGTCGTAACCGAAACTGGTGTTGATGCGCAGGAAACGATCGATGTCGACCACGATCAGCGTCGCGTACCGCGGCTCGGCACTGCGCCGTACGGTATCGAGCCAGTCATCGATCTGCGCCCTGAGCAGGGTCTGGTTGGGCAGCGCCGACAGCGTGTCGAAGAAAGCCAGTGCATGGATGCGCGCGTCCGCGGTCTGGACTGCGCGCCGGGTCGCCACGCCGCGCAGTTCGCGCTCGATGACGGGCACCAGACGGGCGATATTGCCCTTCTGCACGTAATCGGCAACGCCGTTGCGCATGGCCGAGAAAGCCATGTGGTCGGAAATCTTGCCGGAATAGATGATGAAGGGAATGTCGCGGCCACTGCGACGCACGACTTCGAGCGCCGATGCCGAATCGAAGCCCGGCATCGCGTGATCGCAGATCACCAGATCCCATTCGCGCTCCTCGAGTACGCGTGCGAGATCCCTGGCGCTGTCGACGCGTTCAGAGTACGTGTCCAGACCTCGCGCGCTGAGCTGCGCGTTCAGCAGGAACACGTCATCCTCGTTGTCCTCGACCATCAATACCTTGATGGTTCTGAACCCTCCCATGCTTTCCGAGTGGCGATCCATCAACTTCATTCCGGGTCGTGATCACAATCAACGGAATGTATGGACGGCCCGCGCGGGCAAAACTTGAGGGGACCGCAACCAAGTTGCGGTCAGATTTCTCATTTTTACAAATCGGATCGAGGATCCGGACGCAGATCAGGTCGCCGACTGCACCCTGTTCCGGCCTGATTTCTTGGCACCCATCAGAGCCTGATCTGCCAGTGCAAGCAACGCGTCCGCGTCCGGCATCGCGGACAGGCGTTGTGCGACGCCGACGCTGATCGAGCTCTTCAGCCTGAGCTGACCTGCCTGAACCGGCACCGCCGCGACCCCGGCGCACACGCGCTGCGCACACACCATTGCCTGTTCGATATTGGTGTCGGGACAGATGATGAGGAACTCGTCGCCGCCGGTGCGGCAGACGACATCCTGCGTCCGCATGCACTCACGGATGGTTCGAGCCGTCTGCTCGAGTACTTTGTCCGCCACATCATGGCCATAGGTTTCGTTGATCTGACGGAAGTAGTCGATATCGATCAGCATGCACGACAGAGGGCGCTCGCTGCGCTGGGCTATCGCCCATTCCTGGCCGATCCGGCTCATCGCATAGCGCCGGTTCGGAAAACCGGTCAGCGCATCGGTCAGTGCGGCCTCCTGCAGACGACGGTTGCTGACGCCGAGTTCTGCCGCGTAGCGCCGGATTTCCTCCCGCTCTGTTTCCACTTCCCGCTGCAGCCTCACCAGCCGCTGACCGGCCCGCATGCGTGCTTCGAGCACGCGCGGCTTGAGCGGCTTGACCATGTAGTCGTCTACGCCGGCCTCGAACGCCTCGACCAGCCGCTGTTCGTCCTCGTGGCTGGTCAACACGATGATGTAGATGTTTCGGCCCATGCGGGTCTGGCGCAGCGTGCGAGCCAGTTCCAGACCGTTCATCTGTGGCATGACCCAGTCGACCACCATGATCTGCGGCTGGTACTCGAGCGCTTTCTCCATTCCGATGACACCGTTTTCCGCGCACTCCACCTGATAACCGCCACGCTGCAGCAGCGCCTGCAGCGTCATCCGGGTACCGGCATCGTCGTCGACCACCAGTACGCGCAGCCCATCCTCACCCGGTGCGTCATTGGCGGCCGTCAGTTCGGGCACCGTGGCCGCGACCACTGGTTCGGAGATCGCGATGCCATCCAGACTGGGCAGCGCGTAGGCGTCTACCGGCAATATCTGTGACCACTCCTTCCAGTCCTGGGCGACTTCGTCACACAGGCTGCAGACCTGTTCCGGCAGCCAGTCAATGCGTGCGGCGAGCGCGCGGGCCGCCGCCAGATGACGTGGGCGGCTCGCATCGTCGCAGAGACAGGCCGATTCGATCGTACGCGCCAGGCCCAGCGCAAGCGTCAGACCATATTCACGCGCGTCGCTGTCACCCTGCACCACCAGCGCGGATTCGTGCCCCAGCACCGCAGCCACGAAAAAGCGCGGCATGCCCCAATCAGCCAGCATGGCTGCGCTCAGTTCCACATGAGTCATGGCGAAGGCAAGCCGCTCCTGCTCCAGCAGCGCAGTTCCTTCACGTCCCTGAACCTCCTCGAGCACCCTGGAGTACTGGGCGGGAAACACGCTGGCCAGACCGAGCGCGCCAATGCCGGACAGCAGGCCGACGCTGAAACTTTCCTCGACGCCGGCCAGACGCAGACGCATCATGATCTTCTGCATCGCGATCGCGCGGATCACCGATCCGGTCCAGTAGCGCGAGTAGTCGAAACTGCGGCACAGACCTTTGCCGTTGCTGGAAATCAGCGAGAAGGCAAGCGCCAGATTGCGAACCGCTGCCATGCCGAGCACCGACAGGGCATCGCGCATCGCCACGACCGGACGCGCACCGTGCGCGAGCGTGCCATTGGCCGCCCGCACCAGCCTGCCGACCAGCGCCGGGTCGCCCTGTACCAGCCGGGCGAGTTCGGCCAGCGAAGCATCGCCGCGCTGAGTCATCCGCGCGATCGCCAAGGCGATGCCCTTGGGCGACGGCAGCTCTCCTGCGGCCTTGATTTCTTCGAACCGGCTGGTATCGATCAACTCGTTCATGGGTTCCGGCAGCTCCGACATGCTGTATCCGACAGGCAATCCGCCTTGTGGATCAACAGTTCCACAACATTCCTCATTCCGTTGTGCTTACGGCGGGGAGTCACGAAACTTGAGGGCGCGTTGCCCGAATCGAATGCACGCAGCGCGTCGGCACGAAGTTAAACTGGCGCTTTGCCTGGAAACCGGCGACCAGCCGGTTGCACCATGAAGTTCTGCAGCCACTGCGGCAGCCGGGTCGCACTCGTCATTCCGGCCGGAGACAATCGCCTGCGCCATGTGTGCACGGCCTGCAACACGATCCATTACCAGAATCCACGCATGGTGGTCGGCACGCTGCCGGTCTGGGAAAACCGAGTGATGCTGTGCCGCAGAGCCATCGAGCCGCGTTACGGTTACTGGACGTTGCCTGCCGGCTTCCTTGAAAACGGTGAAAGCGCTGCCGAAGGGGCACTGCGCGAGACCCTGGAAGAAGCCTGCGCACGGGTCGCCCTGATCGCGCCCTACACGATGGTCAGCGTGCCGGCGATCGACCAGCTCCACCTGCTGTTCCGGGCCGACCTGCTCGATCTGGACTTCGCACCGGGCAGCGAATCGCTCGACGTGCAGCTGTTCAGCGAAGCGGACATTCCGTGGGATGAACTCGCCTTCCGCAGCGTTTCACTGACTCTGCGTACCTACTTCGAGGAACGGCGCAAGGGCCAGTTCGGCGTGCATCACTTCAGTCTGGACGCGCTGCCCCGAAACTGAAGCTGAAGGTCGCGCCCTGCCCCGGTACGCCGTGTGCAGCCACCTGCCCTCCGTGCAGCCGGATCACGCGCTGCACGATGGCCAGACCGATGCCGCTGCCGTCGAACTCACGGTTGTTGTGCAGCCGCTGGAACGGTGCGAACAGACGGCCGACGTAGGCCATGTCGAAACCGGCACCGTTGTCGCGTACGAAGTAGGACGGTTGACCGTCGGTCACGGTCTGACCGACTTCGATGCGCGGCTGCGCCTGCAGCCGCGTGAATTTCCACGCATTGCGCAGCAGGTTCTCGAGCACCACGCGCGCCAGTCCCGGATCGGCATCCACCCACAAGCCCTCCGGAATGACCCAGAGCACGTGCCGGTCCGGTGCTTCCGCCTCCAGTTCGCGGGCGATGTCGCGCGCCGTGTCCGACATATTGGTCAGCGAGCGGTGTACCTCGGCACGCGACACCCTTGACAGTTCGAGCAGATCGTCGATCAGTTCGCCCATGCGCTGGCTGTTGCGCCGGATGCGCGCGAGGTACTCGCGCCCCTGCTCGTCGAGCAGATCTCCGTAATCCTCGACCAGCAGGCGCGAAAAACCGTCGAGCGCCCGCAGCGGCGCGCGCAGGTCATGCGACACCGAATAGCTGAAGGCTTCCAGTTCCTTGATCGCCGATTCCAGCGCGGCGGTGCGGGCACCGACCCGCTTTTCGAGTTCGTCGTTCAGCGACTGGACGCTTTTCACGCGTTCGGCCTGCAGACGCTCGACCTCTCGCTGCGTGCTCACGTCACGCCGCACGGAGACCAGTCCGTTGAACTTGCCGTCGTCGTCGGTCAGCGGAATCACGCTGACCTCGAACACTCGCTCCTGGCCGTCCGCCAGAGTCATGCGCTGCTCTTCGTAATGAGGCTTGCAGCTGAGCGCCACTTTCAGGCCGATTTCGTGATTCTTCTTCAGCGTGTCCGCCATCGACGGCAGGTGCGCCGCCAGTTCCTCGCTGGTGGCACCGAGCCAGGCCATCTTCTTCAGGAAGTTGGCGTCAAGCACAGCCCGGTTGGCGAGGCGCCAGCGCAGGTGCTTGTCCTTGAGCACGATCAGTTCGGGCAGTGCGTCGACGAGGGCGCGCAATCTGAACTCTTCCTCGCGCAACGCCTCGCGCGCCTGCATTTCCGCAGTGATGTCCCTGCTGACACCCCGGTAACCGGCGAAAACGCCCTGCGCGTCGAACACCGGTTCGCCGGACGAGGCCAGGTAACGCCAGCGCGCACCGTCGCGCCGGCGCGAAAGGAAGTCGCGGAACGCTTCGTGGCGTTCCATCGTCTGTCGCAGCAGCACCCATGGCAGGGTCAGCGCCTCCTCGCCGGGAATTTCCCAGGGCGCACAGCCATCGACCTCGACATCGCCAAAGTGCGCGCCGGTCAGATCGTCCGGCAAGCGGAAGTAATGCAGGTTGGCGTCGAGCTCCCAGTGCCAGTCGGCGGACAGCAGTGTCAGCGCACGGAAGTGGGATTCGCTCTCGCGCAGCGCGCGTCGGGCCATCTGCTTCTCGTGCATCGCCGCACCAATGAAAAGTGCGGTTGCTGCCGACAGCGTGATCAGTCCGTGCAGCACCACGATCTGGACGTTCATCGGATACTGGTCGAGCGGCGACGTGCCATGCGCGGTCCCCGCCAGCGCCACCAACGACGACACGAGGAACACGCTCCAGCCTATCCGGGGCGGAAAACGCAGAGCGCCCCAGACGACCAGCGGCAGCGCGGCATAGAGCTGGAGCACGGGATCGGCCAACAGCCTTACGCCGAAGAAGGTCGCCGCAAGCACGCCGAGAAGCGCCACGATCACGACCGACTGTTCGATCAGGCGACTGGCGGACAAGGTCAGCGGCCGCCCCGACGTCCAGGCCAGCAGAGGAAGAATGGTCACGACGATGCCCAGCGCATCGCCAAGCCACAGAACCGAACCGGTATCCAGCCACTGCCCTGCAGGAACAAGGCCGGCCGCAGCCATGCCGGCCACGGTGGCGCAGGCGCTCGGTACTGCGGCCAGATAGGCAACCATCAGCAGTTTCAGCGCTGCGTCGGTGCGCTCGAGCAGATGGGCGGGGCGCTCCACGAGACGATTCAGTATCTGGGCACCGGCCCAGGGCGCGAGTATCTGGCCGGCGCCATGCAGCAGCGCAACCGGCAGGGTTTGATGACCCAGCAGCGAGGACGCGACAACACCCACCGCAACGCCAGGCAGACAGCGCTTGCCGTCCCTGAGCAACGCGAACATTGCCAGTCCTATCGGCGCCCACATCGGGACTGGCGCAGACGCTTCGCGCAACTGGAAGCTGACTGCTGCAAGCAGGCAATAGGCAAGCGCGATCAGTCCATTGACCGCCAGCCAGCGCTGCCAGGACCATCCGGCATCCGGCGCGTCCTCGGTGGACACTTCGCCAGGCTGGCCGATCACTGCAGTCGGCCCGGTCATGCCCGCCCCCGGTCCGGTGATTCATCGACGCCGAATCCGGCTTCGCTGAGCCGATTCGATTGCAGGGTTTCCTGTCTTGCGTAGTCGATATCGATCACGACGTTGATGGAAAGTTGAAATTCAAGGGGCATCGCAGGCGGCTGCCCCCGGGCACACGCCGCACGGGCGGAGATTGTATTGGAGTGGCGCATGCAAAACGGCGCAACCACCGGTGGTTTGACGTGGCGGCAGTCGAGGGACGGGCGCAAGCAAGAAGTCCTGCATCGCGTTGACGCAACGGGCGCCGGTTCATCCTGATGCGTGCGGACGGTCATTGTCTATTTGCTCGCGTTCCCCGCCCTCCAGTTCGAGTTCCACCACGAAACCCTCCACCGGCAGGCTTTCCGGTATTACGGCATTCCCTGCCGCAGCCTTGAAAGCAGCCAGCACCTGCGCATCGAATTCGGCGCTGCCACTGCTGCGGACGATGGCCAGTCCGATCACATGGCGGTTCAGAAAATGCAGTTCGAGCGTGAGTGTCGCACCGACCGCCGGAAGCTCCGCTGCACTCGCAGCCAGCCCTCTTGCCAGCGCAAAACGCAGCGCTCGAAGTGCCGGTTCCGGCAGCGCGGGCTGCGATTCGGCAACTGCACCCGGTTCGACCGATGACCCGACGAGCGGCACGGCCTGTCCCGGAATGACCGGCAGGCCGTGGCCCGCAAGCGTCCGCCTGGCCTTCGATGCGACGACGTCGGCCACGGGCGGGACCGGCGCGGTGGCAGCTTCGCGCAGAGTCAGATGCGCCCGGACCGCAGGCGACGGATGTCCAGAGAGCACCGGCGGCGACGGCCACAACAGCACAAGATGCAGCAGCGCAGAAAGCCCGATGGCACCCGACAGCATCGGCGACACGGAGCGGCAGTCGTGCGGTTGCAAATTCACCTTCCTTTGCTAGAGTACGTCCGCACCCTGCGCCGAAAGCCTGCACCGGCCCGGTCGCGGTTGCGTGACGACACGATTCACTTCTACTGGGCAGTACTCACCGGAAGAGGATGCGTAGGACGATCATGCTGGAGCAGCCACCCCAGAGCATAGTGCACGAACGTTGCGGTCAGGCACACCCGTGGATACTGACACTCGATGCGAACGGCGTTCCGCATCGCTGGGTGAGCTGGCAGCATGCCGTTTTCTATCACGCGAAGGATCTGGTGGCCTGGGTGGCCGGCAGCCACGACTTCGAAATCCGCGGCGGCATCAATCGCGCCACCGGCGAACAGTCCTTCATCCGCACCAACAGCATCATCGCGATCAAGGGTCGCAGCCACGCGCACAAGCTGCAGACTGCCGTGCCCCCGCTGAACAATCGGGAACTTTTCCATCGCGACCGATCGGTCTGTGCCTATTGCGGCAGCGATTTTGCCTATCAGAAACTGACGCGCGATCACATCCTGCCCGTATCGCAGGGCGGACGCGACCTGTGGATGAATGTGGTGACCTGCTGCCGGCCGTGCAACCAGCGCAAGAGCGGCCGCACGCCCGAACAGGCGCACATGCAGCTGCTGTACGCGCCCTACGTGCCGAACAAGGCCGAGTATCTGATACTCAGCAACCGCAACATCCTGGTCGACCAGATGGACTTTCTGGCCCAGCATGTAAACGCCAACAGTCGCTGGAAAGCGGCCTGACAGGCGCCAGACCGCAGTCCCGCAGAATCAGACCTGCGTTTTCGCGGCTCCCTGGACGCGCCGCCGCGTCTGACGCGGCAGCAGAAGCTGGAATACCGTTCCCTGCCCGATCGCGCTCTTGCACGACAGCACCCCACCCAGCGTCCTGACCTGGGCCAGCGCCTGCACGAGGGCATTGCGCACGCCGAGTTCTCCCGGCTGTGGTTCGAACAGCGCAGCAACGCGGGCGGCGTCCATGCCCCGTCCGAAATCGCGAATACGGATCTCCGCGTACTGACTGCCGTTCCAGTTGAGCCCGTCGGCGCTGCTGAGCACGATGCGCCCACCACTGCCGGTCTGTTCTGCGCCCGCAGTCAGCAGGCTGGTGACGATATCGCGTACCACCGCCAGCGGCAGGTGCAATGGCGGCAACGCAGGGTCAAGACGCAGTTCGGTCGTGATCGAACGCGGCTGCAGCGTGCGCTCGCCGACCTCAGACACTATCTGTTCCATCAGCTGATTGACGTCGGTCCATTGTGCGACCGAGGTGATGTCGGGCGGACGTGCTTCGAACTGATGCAGAACGGTATCGATACGCGCGATCTGGTCGCTGAACACCGAAAGTTCGGAATCGAACAGCGAATCCGCCCCCGTCTTGAGTCGCATCGACTTGACCTGATGCCGCAGCAAGCCGAGCGGGGTATGCAGATCTGCGCGCAACTGCTTCGAATGCGCCGCGTATTGATCGACCATGCTGCGACGCAGTTCGCCTAGATCGCGGTCATGCGCACGCCGGGCGCGAAGCGCGCGCGCCGTCGCCGCCGTCAAGCCAGTCAGTTCCTGAACACGAGGACGCAGCCCGGAGACAGCCGTCACCGGCACACGATGGATTGTCAGCGCTTCCAGACCGCCATCGCTCAGAACCGGCAGCACGATGCAGGCCTGGTCGCGCGCCGGGCCCAGCAGACGCTGGAAGCTCACCGGCAGCACCGACGCCTGGCCGGCGCTCTCGCAAAACCACGGCAAACCCTGCGCGAGCTGCTGCCGGATGCCATCGAGTCCGGGCTGCGACAGATCGACCTGCGACGGCCCCGGCTCTCCGGATGCTGCCATCAGCGCAAATCCGTTCTGTCCCTGCACTGGCAACAGCACCGTCGGCACCGGCAGATCGAGCAGCAGCGAGGCGGCGAGGCGGTAGGAGCGCCAGATGTCCTTTCCGGCCCCAGGTTCCAGCATCTGCGCGAACAGCCCGGTGCGCACCAGCCCGGTCAGCGAAGGTGCTTCGTGCGCTGGCTGTGCGGCTTGCTCGAACTGCGGGCAATAAAGGTCACCCACCGGCGCCAAAGCTTCGGCCAGTTGCAGTGCGCCGAGCAGACCGCTCACCCGGCTGCAAGCTGCCTGCCAGGCGTCATTCAGAGGCTCCATCGGCAATCCGGTCAACGCGTGCGCCAGCGCGGCGCGCTGAATGGCATCGCCCATTCCGCCGCCCGCCAGCTCTTCCGCCGCCCGCACCACGCGCAGCAGTTCGGGCGCATCGCCGAACAAGGTCGTATCGGCATGATGAAAGCGCAGCGCATCCGCCAGATCACCGACACAGGCCTCTGGCAGCAGATCTGCCCCGACTTCGGCATGCGACATGCCGAAGTCGGCGGTTTCACGCAGGCTGAACCGGCATTCGTCCATACCTTCGGACAACAGCATCGTGTATCGCGCAGCCGGTGCCAACAAAGGCAGCGCAACATCGATCAGCAACCCCGCCACATAGGCTTCATCGGGATCAGTGCCGCCGCAGCGCGACGAGAGCTCGCGCGCGATTTCCGCGGTCAGAAGGGAATGCGCCCAATAACGACGATATCCGGCAGACGACTGCGACATTACTGTCGCGCGCTGGTAGGCATCGAGCAGAGCCGCCTGGATCAACGCCTGCCCGCCGACGTCGATCACGGAATCGATGCGTCTTACGATGCCGGTACCTGCCGGGCAGTCGATCGCATCTGACGCACGCAACAGCCTGAGCACGAGCACAGGGTCGCACCGCAGCATCGCCGCGAGCGACGGAAACTCCCCGGGCAGTGCCTGCAAGCCGAGTGCCACCCCGGCGATGACCGGGACGGAGGGCGCGCCAGACAGCATGGCACACTCGATCACGCGTGCGGCGTTGGATGTCATGCTGTATGCGAAAACGGATGCACGCCGGGGTGACCCCCAACGCTGACCTTTTTGGTTTATCGGCCGTTCTTGAGACGGATCTTGATTTGATGATACCGCAGCGAATCCCTGTAAAACCCGCGCCAAAACTGGGAAATAGAATAGTTCACGCCGACATTGCAGGGCTTCGCCACCCAATTTCCCCGCAATCCGAACCCCTGCCTTGAATTCGCCGAAAACGCCAAGAATCTTACAAATCGTTACCGCGTCGATGGAGGGGGTTTACAGCGCCGACGGAAACTGCCGGCATGGCCGGAACGTTCCGGCAAGACAGAGGAGCCAGACCATGCAACACCCCGGAAACAGCCACCAAGGTGCCCGACAAACGATGCGTTCCCGTAGCCGCTGGGTGAGCGGCATCGCCACCGCATGCGCACTGGCCGGGCTGGTCGCAGTCGTACCGCTGGCATCCGCACATCAGGGTGGCGGCGACGGACCGCAGCACTGCATGCACCAGATGGGCCACCACGGCCCGGGACAGATGGATCAGCGGATGGAACGGATGATCGAGCGCGTATTCACGCGTGTCGGCGCATCCGAACAGCAGAAAGCGAGAGCGCGTGAAATCGTCAAGGCGTCATCAGCCGAGATGGCTTCGCTGTCCAAGGGTCACGACGACGGCCGGCAGGAAATGATCGCACTGCTGTCTGCCGACACGATAGACCGCGACCGTCTGGAGCAGCATCGCGCGGCTCACCATGCACAGATGGAACAGATGTCGAAGGTGATGACGCGCACGCTGGCCGATCTGGCCGAAGTGCTGACGCCGGAGCAGCGGCGCGAGGCCGCGAAAATGTTCGCGCAGATGCATGAGGAAGGGCGACACGGCCGGCCGGGAAACCGGCGTCCGCCGCGCAGCGAGAAACCCGCCGGCTGAGCCGGCTCCGGTTCTCTCGCCGGGGTCCGTGACCTCAGGCCTTGCCGAACAGGCGCGCCAGTTCCGTTCCCGGATCGCTGGCGCGCATGAAGGCCTCGCCCACGAGGAAGGCGTACACGTCGCGGGCCCGCATGGTCGCGACGTGTTCCGGCGCCAGGATGCCGCTTTCGGTGACGACCACCCGGTCAGCCGGAATACGGTCGAGCTGTGACAGCGTGAAATCGAGCGACACCTCGAAGGTGCGTAGGCTGCGGTTGTTGATGCCCATCAGCGGCGTTTCGAGCTGCAGTGCAAGATCAAGCTCGCCAGCGTCGTGGCTTTCCACCAGCACCGCCATGCCCAGTTCGTGCGCCAGCGTTTCCAGCGCGCGCATCTCCGACACGGCCCTCGTCCGAACCGCCGCATCGGCCTCGCCCGACGGCGGCAGGAAGGCCGCCACGATCAGCAGGATGCAGTCGGCACCCATCGCGCGTGCCTCGACCACCTGATACGGATCGATGATGAAGTCCTTGCGCAGCACCGGCAGGCTGCAGGCCGCGCGCGCCTCGACCAGATAGTCGGGCGCGCCCTGGAAGTACTGCCGGTCGGTCAGCACCGACAGGCAGGCGGCACCGCCCGCCTCATACGAGCGGGCGATGTCGGCCGGACGGAAATCGGCGCGCAGCACGCCCTTGGACGGGCTGGCTTTCTTCACTTCGGCGATAACCGCCGGCCGGCGCTG
>DATCUL010000278.1:0-2227 GCA_036567405.1 Methyloversatilis sp.
TCCGCGCGCTGGCGATCCATGGCCGCACGCGTGCCGACCAATACACCGGCCACGCCGAATACGACACCATCCGCGCGGTCAAGGCCGCCGTGGGCATCCCGGTGATCGCCAACGGCGACATCACGACGCCGCAGAAGGCACGCGACGTGCTGACCGTCAGCGGCGCCGATGGCGTCATGGTGGGCCGCGCCGCGCAGGGTCGGCCGTGGATCTTCCGCGAGATCGAGCACTTCCTGGCCACCGGCGAATTGCTGGCGCCGCCCGAGGTTTCGGAAATTCACCGCGTGTGCCGCGAGCACATCGAAGACCTGTATGGCTTCTACGGCGTGGAATCCGGCGTGCGCATCGCGCGCAAGCACATCTCCTGGTACACCAAGGGGCTGGTCGGCTCGGCGTCCTTCCGGCACGCGATGAACCAGCTCGAAGGCACCGACCGGCAGCTGGCCGCGATCGACGAATTCTTTGGCCGCATGGCGGCCGACAATGACAGGCTTGCATACGAGCCGGACGCATCGGAAGAACACGCGCAGGAGCTGGCTGCCTGATCGCCCGCAGAGGCGACTGCGCAGCCGGACCATCAGGGAGACGCCGCCATGAGCGGACGCAGTGACATCGCCGAGTGCATCAGGCACTCGCTGGAACGCTATTTCCGGGATCTGGATGGCGAAGCGGCGAGCGGAATTTATGACATGGTCCTGAGACAGATGGAGCGCCCGATGCTGGAAGTCGTCATGCGCGAAGCCGAAGGCAACCAGACGCGCGCCGCCGACATGCTGGGCATGAACCGCAACACCCTGCGACGCAAGCTGACCGATCACGGAATGATCTAGGGCGCGCCATACGGCGTGTCCGCACCCTACTTTCCACCACTCTCCCCCGGGGAAACTCGCATGAAGATACAGCGCGCACTGATCAGCGTGTCCGACAAGACCGGCATCGTCGAATTCGCCACCGCCCTGTCCGGGCTCGGCATCGAGTTGCTGTCCACCGGTGGCACCGCATCGCTTCTGGCCAAGGCCGGCCTGAAAGTCACCGAAGTGGCCGACCACACCGGCTTTCCGGAAATGCTCGACGGCCGCGTCAAGACGCTGCACCCGCGCATCCACGGCGGCCTGCTGGCGCGCCGTGAGGTCGAGGCGCACATGCAGGCGCTGCGCGAGCACGACATCCCGGTGATCGATCTGCTGATCGTCAACCTGTATCCCTTCGAGGCGACCGTCGCCAAGGCCGGCTGCACGCTGGAAGACGCGATCGAGAACATCGACATCGGCGGCCCGGCCATGGTGCGTTCGGCGGCCAAGAACTGGCGCGGCGTCGGCGTGCTGACCGATGCCTCGCAGTACGCCGCGGTGCTGGACGAACTGCGTGCCTCCGGCGCGCTGTCCGATGCCACGCGCTTCGCGCTGTCGGTCGCTGCGTTCAACCGCATCTCGAACTACGACGGCGCGATCAGTGACTACCTGTCCTCGCTGAACGCCGATGGCACGCGCAGCGAGTTTCCGGCGCAGTCCAACGGTCGCTTCGTCAAGGTGCAGGATCTGCGCTACGGTGAAAACCCGCACCAGCGCGCCGCCTTCTACCGCGACCTGCATCCGGCGCCGGGTTCGCTGGTCAGCGCGAAGCAGCTGCAGGGCAAGGAACTGTCGTACAACAACATCGCCGACAGCGACGCCGCCTGGGAATGCGTCAAGAGCTTCGACACCGGCGCCTGCGTCATCGTCAAGCACGCCAACCCGTGCGGCGTGGCGCTCGGCACGACCCCGCTGGAAGCCTACCGCAAGGCCTTCGCCACCGATCCGACCTCGGCCTTCGGCGGCATCATCGCGTTCAACCGTCCGGTCGACGCTGCCACGGCCGAAGCGGTCAGCGGCCAGTTCGTCGAGGTGCTGATGGCGCCGGCCTTCGAGCCGGCCGCGCTGAAGGTGCTGGCGAGCAAGGTCAATGTGCGCGTGCTGGAAATCCCGCTCGACGGCGTCGATCCAAAGGGTGCCACCGCCTGGGCGCGCGGCCGCAACTCACACGACACCAAGCGCGTCGGCTCTGGCCTGCTTATCCAGACGTCCGATGAACCGGAATCGCTCGAAGGGCGTCTGAAGGTAGTGACCAGGCTGGCGCCGACCGCGCAGCAGATGGCCGACCTCACCTTTGCCTGGCGGGTTGCCATGTATGTGAAGTCGAATGCCATCGTGTATTGCCGCGACGGCGTGACGGTCGGTGTCGGCGCCGG
>DATCUL010000279.1:0-19494 GCA_036567405.1 Methyloversatilis sp.
GTGCTCTTTCCGATCTCGCGACGACCACCGCGACGGCGACGGCTGCGCGGCGCTGCCCCTTCTGCACCTTCCATTGGCGGTGTGCCATCCGGCTGCGTCGAGGCACCGTTCAGCGGCAGATCCGCCTGCTGTGGTTCGCGACCATCGTTGGCCGCACGCTCGCGCGGAGCGCGCGGTTCGCGGGGCTCACGTGGCTCGCGTGCTTCCTTCGGTTCGCGCGGCTGGCGTTCGCGCGGGGCTGCCGTGCTGCCATCCTGATCCGGCGCACGCGGTTCGCGCGGCTTGCGCCCGCCCTCGCTGCGGCCTTCGCCCTTGTTCTGCGGTTCGCGTGCCTCGCGCGGTTCCCGCGGCTCGCGACCTTCACGTCCATCGCGACGGTTGCGGCCACGGCCGCGTTCACCCGATTCGGCATTGCGCGGACCGCGCTCGCGTGTCTGCGCCGGTCTGGATTCGGTGGTGGGCGCAGGAGCCGGTGCCGGCGTGGCGCTGGATCCACGGAACCAGGACGCGATTCGTTCGAAGAAGCCGCCCGCCGCCGGCGCCGGTGCCTGAACGGCCACTGTCGGTGTGCCGGGCATCGGATCGCTGCTCATCGGTGCCGGCTGATCCGGCGTCAGATGCTTGATGGCGGCTTCCTGGCGCTTCGGACGCTCTTCGGCCGGAATGGCCGACGGCGGCTGATAGCTTTCGGCATCCGGATTCACGGCCATCTGGTAGGAGGGCGGAATCGCGCCTTCCTGATTCAGCTGATCGTGACGGAGGCGGGTGATTTCGTGTGCCGGCGTCTCCAGATGCTTGTTCGGGATCAGCACCAGATTGACCTTGTGGCGCAGTTCGATCGCATTGATGTCGGCACGCTTCTCGTTCAGCAGGAAAGTGGCGACGTCGACCGGAACCTGCGTATGCACCGCGCCGGTGTTCTCTTTCATCGCCTCTTCTTCCAGGATGCGCAGGATGTGCAGCGCAGCCGATTCGGTCGAGCGGATGTGGCCGGTGCCGCTGCAGCGCGGGCACGGGATGTAGCTGGTTTCGGCCAGCGCCGGACGCAGCCGCTGGCGCGACAGTTCGAGCAGGCCGAAGCGGCTGATCTTGCCCATCTGCACGCGTGCGCGGTCGTGATGAAGTGCGTCGCGCAGGCGGGTTTCGACCTCGCGCTGGGCGCGCGGGTTTTCCATGTCGATGAAGTCGATGACGATCAGGCCGCCGAGGTCGCGCAGGCGCAGCTGACGTGCGATCTCGTCGGCCGCTTCGCAGTTGGTGCGCAGCGCGGTTTCCTCGATGTCGCTGCCCTTGGTCGAACGGCCCGAGTTCACGTCGACCGCCACCAGTGCTTCGGTGTGGTCGATCACGATGGCGCCGCCCGACGGCAGGGTGACCTGGCGCGAGTAGGCGGATTCGATCTGGTGCTCGATCTGGAAGCGCGAGAACAGCGGAACGTCGTCGCGGTAGCGCTTCACGCGTGACACGTTGCCCGGCATCACGTGTTCCATGAAGGTGTAGGCCTGGTCGAACACCTCGTCGGTGTCGATCAGGATTTCACCGATGTCCGGCTGGAAGTAGTCGCGGATCGCGCGGATCACCAGACTGCCCTCCTGATAGATCAGAAAGGCGCCAGACTGTGACTGTGCCGCACCTTCGATGGCGGTCCACAACTGCATCAGGTAGTTCAGGTCCCACTGCAGCTCTTCGGCGTTGCGGCCGATGCCTGCGGTGCGGGCGATCAGGCTCATGCCGGACGGCACTTCCAGCTGATCCATGGTTTCGCGCAGTTCCGCGCGATCGTCGCCTTCGACCCGGCGCGACACACCGCCCCCGCGCGGGTTGTTCGGCATCAGCACCAGGTAGCGGCCGGCCAGCGAGATGAAGGTGGTGAGGGCGGCACCCTTGTTGCCGCGTTCGTCCTTGTCGATCTGGACGATCAGTTCCTGTCCTACGCTCAGCGCGTCCTGGATGCGGGCGCGGCCGGGTTCGAGATCAGGCTTGAAGTAGGACTTGGAGACTTCCTTGAACGGGAGGAAACCGTGACGGTCGGCACCGTAGTCGACGAAGCAGGCTTCGAGACTGGGTTCGATGCGGGTGATTACTGCCTTGTAAATATTGCTTTTGCGCTGTTCCTTGCTGGATGACTCGATATCGAGGTCTACAAGCTTCTGGCCATCGACAATCGCGACGCGCAGCTCTTCTGCCTGCGTCGCGTTGAAGAGCATTCGTTTCATCAACATCTCCCGCGCGCACCGCACACGGGCAGGACATACCGCTCGTCAATTAATAACGTCTATCGTGTCGGCTGCAATCGGGTTCTATCTCGATGGGGACGGACGGGGACGTGGAGGGGTCTGCCAACTCTCAATGCAGCCGCGCTCTCGCAGCTGCCTGGGGGATTCTGCCTGTACGGTACTCGCGCTACTCAGTACACTCGCTACTTTGGGTGAGCGGGATTAACCCCTTATCCGGTTTTCGTCTGTCCAAGAAAGGCCGCATGAAGCACTGCACCGACTACTTTGAAACCGGCGTCCGCCACTTCGGGCTGGATGTGCTCCGGACTGCGCCTGCTGTGAAATCAGACCGAAAACGCACCCCAGTATATTTGAAATGAAGGAGTTGGGTAAAGCTTCGAAAGTGCTCCGGCATGTTGTCGACCTGGAAGATGCCGGTCAGCGCATCGACAATTTCCTGATGCGGATCTGCAAGGGCGTGCCGAAAAGTCACGTCTATCGCATTCTCCGGTCGGGCGAGGTGCGGGTGAACAGCAAGCGGGTGGATCAGACCTACCGGCTGGTCGAACACGACGAGATAAGGATTCCGCCGATACGGCTGGCCGATCCGGGGGCGCCGGCGCCGATTCCGCTGCGCGAATTCGACATCCTCTACGAGGACGATGCTTTCCTTGCGATCAACAAGCCCGCGGGCATGGCGGTGCACGGCGGCAGCGGCGTCAGCTTCGGCGTGATCGAAAGCCTGCGCCGGGCACGCCCGGAGGCGCGGCTGCTCGAACTGGCGCATCGTCTCGACCGGGAAACCTCGGGCATCCTGCTGGTCGCCAAGAAACGTTCGGCGTTGACCGCGCTGCACGACGCCTTCCGCGATGGCGGGATGGACAAGCGCTATTACGCGATGGTCAGCGGCCGCTGGATGAATCCGGTGCAGCACATCCGGCTGGCGCTGACCAAATACCTGACCGAATCGGGCGAGCGCCGGGTGTCGGTCGACAGCGACGGCAAGGCAGCGCACTCCATCGTCGAACTTCTGGTCCGCTGGCCGGCCTACAGCCTGCTGGACGTGCGCATCAAGACCGGTCGCACGCACCAGATCCGCGTGCATCTCTCGCACAGCGGCTTTCCGATCGTCGGTGACGAGAAGTACGGCGACTTCGGATTGAACAAGAACTTGCGCAAGGAAGGGCTGCCGAGAATGTTCCTGCATGCGCACAGCCTGCAGCTCAAGCATCCGTTGACCGGAGAGCCGCTGTCGCTCGAAGCACCGTTGCCGGAAGACCTGACGGGATTCCTGCGCAATGTCGATCAACATCAGGCGCGCGAGTTCGAGCGCGCCCAGACCGGAGTTCCGGATGCCCGCGCAGTTTGATCTGATCGTCTTCGACTGGGACGGTACCCTGCTCGATTCCGCGGCCGCCATCGTGCACGCGATGCAGCGCGCCTGCGAGGATCTCGATGTCGCGCCACCCGACGACTACACGGCGCGTTCGGTGATCGGCCTCGGGCTGATCGATGCGTTGGCGCGCGTCGTGCCGGATCTGCCGTCGTCGCGTCATCAGGAACTGGCCGGGCGCTATCGCTACCACTATCTGGCGCGTGACCACGAGCTGGTGCTGTTCGACGGCATCCGCGAGATGCTGGCGTCGCTGCGTGGCCGCGGGCACACGCTGGCCGTTGCAACCGGCAAGAACCGGGTCGGACTGAACCGTGCGCTCGGGCATACCGGCATCGGCGACCTGTTCGCCGCCACGCGCTGCGCCGACGAGTCGGTGTCGAAGCCGGCACCGGACATGGTGCTGGAACTGATGGACGAACTGTCCTTCGCGCCGGAACGTACCCTGGTGATCGGCGACACCACGCATGATCTACTGATGGCGCGTCACGCCGGGTGCGATGCCGTGGCGGTCAGCTATGGCGCGCATCCGGTGCACGAACTGCTCAGCGTTGCGCCGCGCGCGCATTGCGCCACCGTGGGCGAACTCGACGAGTGGCTGGCATGTCACGCGTAAGGATTTGCGCATCGGAGGAACTGGTCGATGGCGGGGTGGGTGTCCGCTTCGAGGTCGAGCAGCGCGGGCGCCCGCAGGCCGCGTTCGCCGTGCGCTTCAACGGTCGCGTGCATGGCTACATCAACCGGTGCGCCCATGTTCCGATCGAACTGGACTGGAATCACGGCGAGTTCTTCGATACTTCAAAGTTATACTTGATGTGTTCCACGCATGGCGCGATCTATGCTCCCGAGACAGGACGGTGCATAGGTGGTCCCTGCCGTGGCGGACGCCTTGAACCGGTGCCGCTGGAAGAATCCGAAGGGCAGGTCTGGCTGCCCGCAATACCTGTCGAGTAAACGAGCAAACATGTCCGAGTCCGAGTCTGAATCCGTATCCAAGCCCCAGGCTGATCTTCAGCGTGAGCCCACGTGGGAGCGCTCGCTGATCGAACGCCTTGCGCTGGAATCGGTGACCGAGCAACGGCGCAAGCGCCGCTGGAGCATATTCTTCAGGCTCGTTGGTCTGACCTATCTGGGCATCCTGATGTTTGCGCTGGTGGACTGGGGCGCGCTGTTCAACCAGGCCGAACACCGCAAGCACACCGCGCTGGTGGAACTGACCGGCGTCATCGCTCCGGGCGGCGAAGCCAGCGCGGAGAGCATTCTGGCGTCGCTGCAATCCGCGTTCGAGGACAAGAACACGCAGGGCGTCATCCTGCGCATCAACAGTCCGGGCGGCAGTCCGGTGCAGAGCGGCATCATCAATGACGAGATTCACCGCCTGCGCGGCCTCTATCCCGATACGCCGCTCTATGCGGTGGTCGAGGACATCTGCGCCTCGGGCGGCTATTACGTCGCGGTAGCGGCCGACAGCATCTATGTAGACAAGGCGAGCATCGTCGGCTCTATCGGTGTGCTGATGGAAGGTTTCGGCTTCACCGGCCTGATGGAGAAGATCGGCGTCGAGCGTCGCCTGCTGACCGCGGGTGAGAACAAGGGCTTTCTCGATCCGTTCTCGCCGCAGGAAGAGCGCCACCGTCTGCATGCGCAGGAACTGCTGGGCGACGTGCACAAGCAGTTCATCGACGTGGTGCGCAAGGGGCGCGGCGATCGCCTGAAGGAAACGCCCGAGATGTTTTCCGGGTTGATGTGGAGCGGGTCGCGCAGCATCGAACTGGGCCTGGCCGATGGCCTGGGCAGCGTCGACTACGTGGCGCGTGAAGTGATACACGCCGCCGACATCGTCGATTTCACCCAGCACCAGAACATCGCTGAACGTTTTGCCAAGAAATTCGGAGCCGATCTGGGCGAAAGCGTCGCCGGCGCGCTGGCCAGGGTCAGCCTGCGCTGATCATCCGGCCAGCAACAGGAACAGCGTAGGTCGCCGGTCGATGCGCTCGACGTCCTGCGTCTTCCACTGAGATACCGTCAGCGTGCGCACGAACTGGTCCGGTGCGGTCAGCGCACTGGCGATGCACAGCAGAGTGTCGCCACGGCAGTTCGTGCGGATCGCGTCGAACATCCTGAGGTTGCGGTAGGGTGTTTCGATGAACAGCTGCGTCTGGTGCAGCTGAGCCGATGTCTTTTCCAGGTTCGCCAGCGTGCGGGCGCGCGCGGCGTCATCGACCGGCAGGTAGCCGTGGAACGCGAAGGACTGACCGTTCAGTCCGGATGCCATCAGGCCGAGCAGGATGGACGACGGTCCGACCAGCGGCACCACTTCGATGCCCATCGCGTGCGCCGTGCGGGCAACCAGGGCGCCCGGATCGGCCACGCCCGGACAGCCGGCGTCCGAGATCACGCCGGCGCTGCGACCGGCGCGCACCGGCTCAAGCAGGGGACGCAGTTGTCCGCCGTTCTTTTCCGGTGGCAGTTCAACGATTTCCAGTTCGCGCAGCGGGCGGGGATGTTCAAGTCGCTTGAGCGTGGCGCGCGCCGATTTGGCGCTCTCGACCAGAAAGTAGTCCAGTTGATGCGCACGCTCCCGCACCTGTTGCGGTGTATCCGTAAGCCAGGGCGCGAAGGCGTCGAGCGGGCTGGGCAGCATGTAGAGCACGCCACTGGCGCCACGTTTTGGCGTCGTCTCGTTCATGGCAGCGGGTATCCGAGGTTGCGCAGGATGTCGGCAAGACGGATCAGCGGCAGGCCGATCAGCGCGGTCGGATCGTCGCCGGCCAGTTTTTCCAGCAGCGTGATGCCCAGGGACTCGATCTTGGCTGCGCCGGCGCAGTCGACCGGGTCATCCAGTTCGACATAACGTTCGATCTCGCTGCCGGACAGGCTGCGGAAAACCACTTCGGTGGGGACGTTCGCTTCGTGGCGGTGCCCGGTGCGAGCGTTGATGACGCACAGCGCTGTATCGAAAACCACGGTCCTGCCGCTCAGTTGCGCCAGTTGTTCGCAGGCGGCCCGGCGTGTGCCCGGCTTGCCATAGCGTCGGCCTTCACACGAGGCCACCTGGTCGGATCCGACGATGCACGCGTCCGGAAAGCGCGCCGCGATGGCTTCGGCTTTCAAGCGGGCGAGACGCATCGCTTGTCCGGAAGGTGTTTCGCCGTCGATCGCGGATTCGTCGATATCGGGCGAGTGCGCGATGAACGGGACGCGCAGACGGGACAGCAGTTCCTGACGGTAACGCGACGACGAACCGAGGATCAGGGGTGGGGGATGGCTGGACATGGAAGACGGGGCGCGCGCCGGAAAGGTCCTTGCGCCGGTATGGGGTGTACGCTTTGACAGCAGTGGTCGCCAAATAGTATCATTTTGGGTTTGTTTCTCCGCCCATCGCGGCTTTGGGCGCGCATATGAGTTCGAAGGACGTCGTCGACGCAGGAAGTGCCGGCCTTCCGGAAGGAAGCGGGGCGGTTTTGCCGCAGCGCATGGATGCGCAGCAGTTTGCGCGGGCGCGCGAAACCCTGGCCGGTTCGACGACGCTTGCCGCGCTGGAAAGACTTGCTGTGGAATGCTCGGGCGATGCCCGCCGGTTTTCGCTGGTGTGGAAGCTCGATGGCTCGGTTGATGATGAAGGTGCATGCTGGCTGACACTCGAAGTCGTCACCTCAGTGCCCCGGCAGTGCCAGCGTTGCCTGGAAGACGTGAATATCGACGTGCGCAGCGTTTCGCGCTTCCGGCTGGTGTTCGCCGGCGAGGCCTGGAACGACGAGGATCTGGAAGACGACAGTTTCGAGGCGCTGGAGGTTGATGGGCCTCTGGACGTGAGTGCGCTGGTCGAGGACGAAGTCCTGCTCTGTCTGCCGCCGATCGCACTGCATGAGTCTTGCGACGTGCCCGGGGTGCCGGAGGGTGGCAATTCAGGGCGACCGTCGCCATTTGCCGTGCTGGGAAAACTGAAGCGCAATTGAATTCGTAAATCGGTTCGCAGGAATGGATTCCCGCGTGCCTGTCGAGTCTGATGCTGTATCAAGGTTGTATTGATTTTTATCCGGTTATCCGGGAGGAGTAGTTCATGGCTGTTCAGCAAAACAAGAAGTCTCCGTCGAAGCGTGGCATGCATCGCGCTCACGATTTCCTCACGGCACCGGCCACCGCTGTCGAATCGACGACCGGTGAAGTGCATCTGCGTCACCACATTTCGCCGAGCGGTTTCTACCGCGGCAAGAAGGTGCTCAAGACCAAGGGCGAGTGAGCTGCCTGATCGCGCTCCCGATGAACTGTCCGTCGATGACGGTACCGGCTGGCCGTGAAGCGATCGGGTGTGCGGCATGAGTTACACCCTCGCCATTGATTGCATGGGCGGGGACCATGGGCCGTCGGTCACCGTGCCGGCGGCAGTGTCCTATGTGCGCCGGGATCCGGCCTGCAGCCTGCTGCTGGTCGGTCTGCAGGATGTGCTCGCCGCCGAACTGAAACGTCTTGGGGTCGAGGGCGAACCTCGTCTGTCGATCGTCCATGCATCGGAAGTCGTGGGCATGGACGAGCCACCGGCTCAGGCACTGCGTCTGAAGAAGGATTCATCGATGCGTGTCGCGATGGATCTGGTCAAGGACGGCCGGGCGCAGGCGGCAGTGTCGGCCGGCAACACCGGCGCGCTGATGGCGATTTCCAAGGTCGTTCTGAAGATGCTGCCCGGCATCGACCGTCCGGCCATTGCATCGATTCTGCCGACGATGAAGGGGCACACCTATGTGCTCGATCTCGGTGCGAATGTCGATTGCACCTCCGAACACCTTTTCCAGTTTGCCGCGATGGGCTCGATACTCGTGTCGGTGCTCGAGTCGATCGAGCGCCCCAGTGTCGGCCTGCTGAACATCGGTGAAGAGGAAATCAAGGGCAACGAGGCGGTCAAGGGCGCAGCCGAACTGCTGCGTGCCAGCGACCTGAATTTCTTCGGCAACGTCGAAGGTAACGATATCTACAAGGGTACGACCGACGTCGTGGTGTGTGACGGCTTCGTCGGCAACGTGGCACTGAAGACGTCGGAAGGTCTGGCGCAGATGGTCGCGACCTTCCTGCGCGAGGAATTCAGCCGTGGCCCTCTGCGCAAGCTGATGTATCTGGTCGCCCGGCCCGTGATCCAGGCGTTCCGCAACCGTGTCGATCATCGCCGCTACAATGGCGCGAGCCTGCTTGGCCTGCGCGGCGTCGTGGTCAAGAGTCACGGGTCCAGCGATGCCTACGGATTCGAACAGGCGGTGGCGCGCGCTGCGGACGCGGTGCGCAACGACCTCATCGCGCGCATTACACATTGCATGACACGTACCGAGGTGGCTGCATGACTTTCTGCCGTATCACCGGCACGGGCGGATATCTGCCCGGTGCGCCGGTGTCGAACGACGATCTGGTGGCACGCGGCATCCAGACGTCGGACGAATGGATTGCCGAGCGCACCGGCATCCGCTTCCGCCATTTCGCCGCTGATGGCGAACACTCCAGCGATCTCGCGCTGCACGCCAGCGTGCGGGCACTTGAAGCGGCCGGGCGTAGCGCTGCCGACATCGATCTGATCATTGTCGCGACGTCGACACCCGACCAGGTGTTTCCCAGCACGGCCTGCATCCTGCAGAACAAGCTCGGCAATCGTGCAGCGGTCGCCTTCGACGTGCAGGCAGTGTGTTCAGGCTTCGTCTACGGACTGACAATCGCCGAGAAGTTCATCCGTTCCGGCTCGCACAAGTGTGCGCTCGTGGTCGGCGCGGAAGTCTTCTCCCGCATCCTCGACTGGGAAGATCGCGGCACCTGCGTGCTGTTCGGCGATGGTGCCGGTGCCGTTGTCCTGGAAGCATCGGACGCACCGGGTATCCTCGCCACCGCACTGCACGCCGACGGTCACTATCACGACATACTTTCCGTGCCGGGGCAGGTGTGCAACGGTGCCATCGCCGGTCGGCCGCTGCTGCAGATGGATGGTCAGGCTGTTTTCAAGTTCGCCGTGAAGGTGCTCGGCGATACAGCCGTGGAGCTGATGACCGCCGCCGGTCTGCCGGTATCGGCGCTGGACTGGCTGGTGCCGCACCAGGCCAATATCCGCATCCTCCAATCCACCGCACGCCGGCTTGACCTGCCAATGGAAAAGATCGTCGTGACGGTGGCCGAACATGGCAATACCTCAGCCGCTTCCGTGCCGCTCGCGCTCGATATCGCGGTGCGCGATGGCCGCATCCGCACCGGGCAGCACGTGATGCTCGAAGGTGTCGGTGGCGGCTTCACCTGGGGTGGTGTGCTCCTGCGCTTCTGAAGGCAATCATGGACAAGCAGAAACTCGCATTCGTTTTTCCCGGACAGGGCTCGCAGTCGGTCGGCATGATGGCCGCCTATGGTGATGATGCGGCAATCCGCGCCACCTTCGAGGAGGCATCACAGGCGCTCGGTGAGGATCTGTGGTCGATGGCTGCGGATGGCCCCGCCGAGCGGCTGTCGCTGACCACCAATACGCAGCCGCTGATGCTGACTGCCGGTGTCGCGGTCTTCCGCAGCTGGATGGCCAGAACCGGGCGCCGCCCGGACATGGTTGCCGGACACAGCCTGGGCGAATACGCCGCCCTGGTTGCGGCCGAAGTGATCAGCCTGGCCGATGCCGTGCCGCTGGTGCGCCTGCGCGCACAGGCAATGCAGGACGCCGTGCCGGCGGGAACCGGCGCAATGGCCGCCGTGCTCGGCATGGATGCTGCGGCCGTGCAGGCCTGCTGCGACGAGGCGGCACAGGGCGAGGTGGTCAGTGCGGTGAATTTCAATTCGCCGGAGCAGACGGTGATAGCCGGTCACGCCGGCGCCGTGGCGCGCGCCATGACCCTTCTGTCCGAACGCGGAGCCAAGCGCACGGTCGCCCTGCCGGTCAGCGCACCGTTCCATTGCAGCCTGATGCAGCCTGCTGCCGCACGGCTGGCCGAAGCGTTGCCCGGCGTCGAATTCCGTCGTCCGGTCATCACGCTGATCAACAACGTCGATGTCGCGTCGCCGGAAGATCCGGACGCGATCCGCGACGCGCTGGTCCGCCAGGCGGCCGCACCGGTGCGCTGGGTCGAAGTGGTGCAGCGCATGGCGGCACTGGGTGCCGGATGCGTCGCCGAGTGCGGCCCGGGCAAGGTGCTTGCCGGCCTGACCAAACGCATTGACCGCGCGCTCACTGGCGTGGCGCTGGCGGACGCTGCTGCCATCGAGCAGCTTGCGCAACAGATGAACGGAGCAGAGTGATGGGTGTTCTCGACGGAAAGATCGTGCTGGTGACCGGGGCCAGTCGTGGCATCGGCCGTGCCATCGCGCTTACGCTTGGTGCCGCTGGCGCGGTTGTGATTGGAACGGCGACCACCGACGCCGGTGCGGCCGGCATCCAGCAGGCCTTCGACGAGGCTGGCGTCAAGGGGCGCGGCACCGTGCTCGACGTCACCGACGCGGCTGGCGTCGCCACCGTGCTCGCAGCAGTGGAAAAGGATTTCGGCGCGGTGTCCGTACTGGTCAACAACGCCGGCATCACGCGCGACAATCTCGCGATGCGCATGAAGGACGATGAGTGGCAGGCGGTCATCGACACCAATCTGAAGGCGGTGTTCACGATGTCGCGTGCGGTGATGAAGGGCATGATGAAGGCGCGCAACGGGCGCATCATCAACATCACTTCGGTGGTCGGCGAAACCGGCAATCCGGGGCAGGCAAACTACGCAGCGGCCAAGGCCGGCGTGGCGGGCATGAGCATGGCCCTGGCACGCGAACTCGGTTCGCGCAACATCACGGTGAATTGCGTGGCGCCCGGCTTCATCGCGACCGACATGACCGAAGCGCTCGGCGACACGGCGCGCGAAGCGCTGCTCGGCCAGATTCCGCTGGGCAGACTCGGCAGCGCGGACGAAGTCGCCGCGGCCGTCCTGTTCCTTGCATCCCCGCAGGCCGCCTACATCACGGGCAGTACCGTGCATGTCAATGGCGGCATGTTCATGCACTGAGTTCCTATCTGCACCGGCCCGCAATGCAGGGCGGCCGGCATCGGCGAAGTGCAACAGGCTTTCTGTTACACTCGCGCCACTTTTTTTAGTGCTCTCACGCTGTCGTCAGAGCTTACACAGGGAAGGAGTAACGCAATGGAAAACATCGAACAACGCGTCAAGAAGATCGTCGCCGAGCAACTGGGCGTCAATGAGGCCGAGATCAAGAACGAATCGTCGTTTGTGGACGATCTCGGCGCGGATTCGCTCGATACCGTTGAGCTCGTGATGGCCCTCGAGGAAGAGTTCGAGTGCGAAATCCCTGACGAAGAAGCTGAGAAGATCACGTCGGTGCAGCAGGCCATCGATTACGTGAATCGCCATCTGGCCGGCAAGGCCTGATCGTTCACAGGACGGAGCGCGTTTTGGCACGTAAAAGAATAGTCGTGACCGGCCTGGGCATCATTTCCCCGGTCGGCAACACCGTTGGACAAGCCTGGGAAAATGTCCTGGCAGCGAAGTCGGGGATCCGGCGCATCACACGCTTCGATCCGTCCGAACTGCCGGTACAGATCGCGGGCGAGGTGCGCGACTTCGACGTCGCCAACTATCTTTCTCCGAAGGAAGCCCGCCGCTTTGACACCTTCATCCATTTCGGCATCGCTGCCGCGATGGATGCCATCCGTGACGCCGGGCTGACCGCATCGCCCGACAATGCGGAGCGCATCGGTGTGTGCATCGGTTCCGGCATCGGCGGTCTGCCGATGATCGAGGAGACGCACAACGCCATGCTGGCCGGCGGTGTACGCAAGGTGTCGCCGTTTTTCGTTCCCGGTTCCATCATCAACATGATCTCCGGGATCATCGCGATCAATTACGGTTTCAAGGGCCCGAACTTCGCGACCGTCAGTGCGTGTGCGACTGGCAATCATTCGATCGGCGAGGCAATGCGCCTGATCGAGTACGGTGATGCGGATGTCATGGTCGCCGGTGGGGCCGAGTCGACCATGTGTCCGCTCGGTGTCGCGGGTTTTGCCGCGGCCAAGGCACTGTCGATGCGCAACGACGATCCGGAGACGGCCAGCCGTCCCTGGGACCGCGGGCGTGATGGCTTCGTGCTCGGCGAGGGCGCCGGTGTTCTGGTGCTCGAGGAATACGAATATGCGAAGGCGCGTGGTGCGCGCATCTACTGCGAACTGTCGGGTTACGGCATGAGCGCGGATGCGCATCACATCACCGCGCCGTGCGAAGACGGCGAAGGGGCCTCGCGCAGCATGGCCAACGCGCTGCGCAATGCGGGTCTGTCGCCTGACGGCATCGATTACGTCAATGCCCACGGTACCTCGACACCGCTGGGTGACATCGCTGAAACGGTTGCACTCAAGCGCTGCTTCGGCGAGCACGCGAAGAAGCTGTGCGTGAGTTCGACCAAGTCGATGACGGGCCATGCACTGGGTGCGGCTGCAGGTATCGAGGCAGTCGTGACCACGCTGTCGCTTTATCACCAGATCGTGCCGCCGACTGCCAATCTGCACGATCAGGATCCCCAGTGCGATCTGGACTACGTGCCGCTGGTTCCGCGCGAAGTTCCGATCCGTGCCGCGATGTCGAACGCCTTCGGTTTTGGCGGAACGAACGCGACGCTGGTCTTCAGCCGCATGTAAGGATGTCATGTCGAGCCGGGACACCTGTGCCGGCCTGACAGACATTCCTCTTGCAGGGTCACGTCATCGCGACGTGGCCCTTCTGTTTTTGGGACTCGTGGTTTGCGCCATGACGGTCGCGCTGCTGACAGCGGCGACCATCGTCTCGGCGGGTGCTGCGCTGACCATGGCCTTTCTTGCGCTGCGGGGCGGCGGGATGCGCTTGTGCTCGCTCCGGTTTGGCCCGGACGACACCCTGAGCTGGTGCCGGGTCGACGGATGCACGGTGTCCGGGCATCCGCGGGTAGCGCGCATGGGCAGGTTCTGGATATCCGTCACCGTGCGCGCTGAAAACGGCCGCGACGAGGCTGTGCTGCTGGTGTGCGACCAGTTTGCCGACGCCGGCGATTTTCGTCGGTTCAGGCTATGGCTGCGTGCAGTTCTTCAGGATGACGCCCGCGACGGGGGCGCAGGATGGTCGGACTGGCGAGCGCGCTGGTTTCCGGGTAGTCGCGGCTGAAATGCAGGCCGCGGCTTTCGTGCCGCTGCATCGCACTGCGTACGATCAGATGTGCCGTCATGACCAGATTGCGCAGTTCGATCAGGTCATTGCTGATCCTGAAATTCAGGTAGTACTCCTCGATCTCGCGTTCCAGCAGGCGGATGCGGTGCAGAGCGCGTTCCAGCCGCTTGTTGGTGCGAACGATGCCGACGTAGTCCCACATGAAGCGGCGCAGTTCATCCCAGTTGTGTGCGATCACTACCGCCTCGTCGGCATCGGTTACCCGGCTTTCGTCCCAGGGCCGCAGTTCGGGCAGTGGCGCGACCTGTTTCGACAGGATGTCGGATGCAGCCGACTCGGCATACACCAGGCATTCGAGCAGCGAATTGCTGGCCAGGCGGTTAGCGCCGTGCAGACCGGTATAGGAGGTCTCGCCGATCGCGTACAGGCCGTCGACATCGGTCCGCGCATGCTGGTCGACCTTGACGCCGCCACAGGTGTAGTGTGCCGCCGGCACCACAGGAATCGGCTGACGCGTGATGTCTATGCCCAGTTCGAGGCAGCGTGCGTGGATGTTCGGAAAGTGGCTGATCAGGAAGTCGGCCGGCTTGTGTGAAATGTCGAGATAGACACAGTCGAGCCCGCGCTTCTTCATCTCGTAGTCGATCGCGCGGGCGACGACGTCGCGCGGCGCCAGTTCGGCGCGCTCGTCATGCGCCGGCATGAAGCGCTCGCCATCAGGCAGGCGCAGCAGGCCGCCTTCGCCGCGCATCGCCTCGGTGATCAGGAAGGACTTCGCGTGCGGGTGGTACAGGCAGGTCGGATGGAACTGGATGAATTCCATGTTGCCGACGCGGCAACCGGCACGCCAGGCCATGGCGATGCCGTCGCCGGTCGCGGTGTCGGGATTGGTCGTATAGAGGTACACCTTGCCGGCACCGCCGGTCGCGAGCACCACGACTGGCGCGGAAAAGGTGTTGACCTCGTCCGATTCGATGTCGAGCACGTAGGCACCCGCGCAGCCGAGTTCGGGAAGCCCCATCTTCCAGCCGACGATGAGATCGACGGCGAGGTGCCGCTCAAAGATGTGGATGTTCGGATGCGCCTTGACCTGACCCGTCAGCGTCGTCTGGATGGCCGAGCCGGTTGCATCGGCTGCGTGGACGATGCGGCGATGACTGTGGCCGCCCTCGCGCGTCAGGTGGTAGCCCAGCGCCGCCTGTTCGTCACGGGTGAAGGGAACGCCGCGTGATATCAGCCACTCGATGGCCTGCCGGCCGTGTTCGACCACGAAGCGCGTGGCATCGGCATCGCACAGACCCGCGCCCGCCACCAGCGTGTCATGAATGTGGTGCTCGACCGAGTCCTCGCTGTCGAGAACCGCGGCAATGCCGCCCTGAGCCCAGCTTGAAGCCGAATCCTCGATCCGCTTCTTGGTGATCATCGCCACCTTGCGGCCGGCCTCGGCCAGGCGAAGTGCGAGCGCCTGACCGGCCAGTCCGCTTCCAAGTACCAGCGCGTCGAATGTGTGCACGGCGAATGATTATCGGTATTGCAGTGGAAGGCCGAACTATATCGCAGTGCAGCGTGGCGGCGGGCTTTGCCGCCACCGGTTTGAATGGTGTAATGACCGGATGAACTTTACGGATATCCACCGGTCTGTCGCACCATGGACGCGACCTTGAACCCCCTTGAAGTACTGCCCAGGCCTGTGCGCTCGGATATACTGCGCGCCAGTTCAAAAGCTCTGCCCGTGAAAGACCCGGGCAGCAGAGCACCCGCACAGATGAGCGAGCGAGAGGTTGACCAGCTGCTGGTCGAGCGCGTACAGCGCGGTGACAAGCAGGCCTTCGGCCTGCTCGTCACGAAGTACCAGCGCAAGCTCGGACGGTTGCTGTCCAGATTGATCCGCGACCCGGCGGAAGTCGAGGATGTCGCGCAGGAAGCCTTCATCAAGGCCTATCGCGCGCTTCCATCCTTCCGCGGCGAAAGTGCGTTCTACACCTGGCTCTACCGGATCGGCATCAATACTGCGAAGAACCATCTGGTTTCGCAGGGGCGCCGGGCGCCCACCAGTACCGAGTTCGATTCCGAAGAAGCGGAAAATTTCGACGACAGCGACAACCTGCGGGACAACAACACGCCCGAACGGCTGCTGCTGACCAAGCAGATCGGACAGACAGTGAATTCCGCCATGGAAGCGCTGCCCGAAGAACTGCGCACGGCCATCATGTTGCGGGAACTCGAAGGCATGGCCTACGAGGAAATTGCGGCGGTGATGGATTGCCCGATCGGCACGGTGCGCTCGCGCATTTTCCGCGCCCGCGAGGCGATTGCGGAAAAGTTGCGGCCGCTGCTCGATACCGCACCCGACAAGAGGTGGTAACAGGCATGAGAGAAAATCTGAGCGCGTTCATCGACGACGAACTCGATGATCGCTTTTCCCGGCAGGTGCTCGACCGCCTGCATGCCGACAGCGATCTGCGCCGGGAATTCGCACTGCAGGTCATGATAGGCGACGCGCTGCGCGGAGACGGTGTGCACGATGCCGGTTTCACCGCATCGGTGATGAGCCGCCTTGAAGACGAGCCGACCGTTCTTGCTCCGGTCGCTCCACGCGAGCGACGTACATCGCCAGGTCTCTGGCTGCCTGCCGCCGCGGCGGTTGCCGGTGTTGCGCTGGTTTCCTGGCTGGGGCTGGATCTGATGTCGCCGGGCGGCCCGGCCCAGGTTGCGGCGTCACCGATGCGGCTTGCGTCGGAACCAGTTTCCGTTGCGTCGGTGGCCGAAGCCGACGACGCGCCGCTGAAGGCCTATCTGGTCGCCCATCACGGCTACTCGCCCACGGGCAGCATGCAGGGTGTCGCGCTGTACGCGCGCGGTGTATCGGATATCCAGACCGACGGCCGTCGATGATCCTCCGAGCAGTCTGCCTGCTGGCGACCCTGCTGGTCGTTCCGGCCGCCTGGGCGCAAGCCCAGGCTGAAGCGCTGGCCTTGCTGAGTCGCGCGGTCAATGCTTCGCAGCACCTGTCCTACGCCGGCACCTTCGTGTACCAGAGCGGCACCACCGTCGAGACATCGCGCATCGCGCATTACATCGATGCCGACGGCAATTCGATCGAACGCCTGGAAGTGCTCGACGGCAGCCCGCGTGAGGTCGTGCGCATCAATGACGAGGTGCGCTGCTACCTGCCGAAGGAAAAGGTGATCATCGAGGACAAGCGAGGATCGCGAAAGACCTTTCCGTCGCTGCTGCCGGAATCGGTTGGTGCATTGACGGACTATTACTCGGTCAAGCGCGGCCAGGCGGGTCGGGTCGCCGGCTTCGACACCTATTCGGTGCTGCTTGAACCCAAGGACGCCTTCCGTTACGGCTATGTATTCTGGATCGAGGCGCAGACAGGCCTGCTGCTCAAGGCGCGCATGGTCAATGAGCGCGGGGATCCGATAGAGCAGTTCGCCTTCGCCCAGTTGCAGATCGGTCTGCCGCTGAGCCGCGAGGACGTGCGCTCGCGTCTGGCCACGATGTCCGAGGGCTGGAAGGTGCATTCGGCCAACACGACGTCGGCGCAGAATGTCGATGTCGGCTGGATCGTGCACGCGGACGTACCCGGTTTCCGCCAGGTCGCCGGCATGCGCCGCACATTGGGGCCGGACCGGCCGGACATGGTGCACATGGTGTTTTCCGACGGGCTGGCGGCGATTTCGGTGTTCGTCGAGCCGTACCGCCGGGAAGACGGCACCTACCTCGGGCCGATGAAGCACGGCGCGGTAAACGTGTTCAAGCGTCGTATTGCCGGCTACATCGTCACGGCCTTGGGCGAGGTGCCACCGCACAGCCTTCAGCGCATGGTCGAAGGTGTGGAGCAGAAGCACTGATGGAAGTGCGTTCCGGTGTGGTACGACGCGTGTCAGACGGCTTTGCCTGGGTCGATGTCGCACGCCAGAGCGGTTGCGGGCGGTGTGCGGAATCGGGCGGCTGCGGCCGTTCCTGTTCGACCGCCATGGCGACCTATGTGATGTCGGCGGGTCCGGATGTGCGTGAAGGTGCGCAGGTTGCCGTGACCGTGCCACAGCGTGCACCGTTGATCGCGGCCGTCATGTCCTACGGTGTTGCGCTGCTCGCACTGTTTGTCGGTGTGCTGACGGCGCGGCTGATCGCCGGCGAATCCGATGCGGTCATCGCCATCGGTGCGTTGTCCGGTCTATGTCTTTCGGTGTTGTGGCTGCGCCATGCGCGTACCCGCCCGTCCATCATTCCGTCGCTGACCGTCCAGTCCGGTCGAGCCCAGCCTGTCGAGCCATGAAAACACTCCTGTCGGCCGTTCTGTTCAGCCTCATTTCCGCTTTTGCCTGCGCAGCACCCGTTCCGATGCAGCGCGACATGCCGGGTTTTTCCGATCTGGTCGAACGTCAGGGGCAGGCGGTCGTCAACATCAGCACGACGCAGAAGGTCAGCGCACGTGCCGCGCCTCAACTGCCGCCCGGCATGAGCGAAGACGATCCGATGTTCGATTTCTTCCGCCGCTTCGTGCCGCAGCAGCCCGGCGGTCAGGGATCGCAGGACGCCCGTTCGCTCGGTTCCGGCTTCATCGTGTCAGCCGACGGTTACCTGCTGACCAATGCGCACGTCGTCGACGAGGCGGACGAGATCACGGTCAAGCTCAACGACAAGCGCGAGTTCCGGGCGCGTGTCATCGGCGCCGACAAGCGCACCGACGTCGCGCTGCTCAAGATCGAGGCGAGCGGCCTGCCGGTGGTCAGGTTCGGTGATCCGGCGCGGCTGCGCGTCGGCGAATGGGTGGTCGCCATCGGTTCGCCCTTCGGCTTCGAGAGCACCGTCACCGCCGGCATCGTATCGGCCAAGGGCCGCTCGCTGCCGCAGGAGAATTTCGTTCCTTTCATCCAGACCGACGTGGCGATCAATCCGGGCAATTCCGGAGGGCCGCTGTTCAACCTCCGTGGCGAGGTGGTCGGCATCAATTCCCAGATCTACAGTCGCAACGGCGGTTTCATGGGGTTGTCGTTCGCGATTCCGATCGACGTCGCGATGGATGTTCAGGCGCAGCTTCGTGCCAACGGGCGCGTGCAGCGCGGCCGCATCGGTGTGGTGATCCAGGAGGTGACGAAGGAACTGGCCGATTCGTTCGGCATGCAGCGTGCCGAAGGCGCGCTGGTCAGTTCGGTCGAACCGCGCGGTCCGGCGGAAAAGGCGGGCATCGAGCCCGGTGACGTGATCGTGCGTTTCGACGGCAAACCGGTCGAGGCGTCGGGCGACCTGCCGCGCCTCGTCGGTGCGGTCAAGCCGGGTGCGACCTCGGTTGCACAGGTCTGGCGCGCCGGTGCATCGCGCGACATCCGCGTGACCGTGGCCGAATTGAGCGATGAGCGCATCGATCCCCGGCGCGGCCGGCGTGGTGCCTCGCCCGACGCTGCGACGCCGCCCAACCGCCTCGGTCTGGTGCTGTCCGAACTGACGCCGCTGCAGAAGCGTGACATGAAGGTCGACAGCGGACTTCGGGTCGAGGACGTGACCGGCAACGCCCGTTCGGACCTGCGGGTCGGCGACGTCATCCTTGCCGTCATCGCCCGTGGCAAGCAGACGCCGGTGGCCACGCTCGACCAGTTCAACAGGATTCTTTCCAGCATGGAACCCAAGGTCGGGCTGACGGTGCTGGTCAGGCGCGGCGACAACCAGACCTTCCTGACCCTGCGTGCGCCGGGCGAGCAGGGGGCAGCGAAGTGAGCGGTGCCGTGCCGGAACT
>DATCUL010000280.1:0-5065 GCA_036567405.1 Methyloversatilis sp.
CTTCGATCGACATCGGCATGTAGATGACGACGCGGTCACCCTTCTTCACGCCACGCGCACGCAGCGCATTGGCCAGACGGCAGACGCGTGCCAGAAGGTCGCTGTAGCTGACATGCGTGACGGCGCCGTCGTCGGCTTCGAAGATGATCGCGGCATCGGCGATCGCGTTCAGGCCGCTGGCGCAGAAGCGGTTCACGGTCACACCCGGCACGCTGTCCGGCAGGCCGGCCAGCAGCAGGCCGATGCGCGCGACGTTCATGCCCTGTTCGGCCTCCGGCATCGCGCAGCCGACGACCACGTCGCCGATCTCGTTCCGGTCGAAGGCTGGCACCGCATCGACCACGCCGCGCAGCACGTGCGCCAGCATGTCGTCCGGCCGCACATGGCGGAACGCCCCGCCCTTGCGCGCCACCGCGGTACGTTTCGCGGCGACGACGTAGGCATCCTGGATCTGACGGTTCATGTCGCGGTTCCCCTGAATTGTTGGTACCGCGCGCTCAGTTGCGCAGCGGCTTGCCGGTTTCCATCATGTGCGCGATGCGCGCTTGCGTTTCCGGCGTCTTCAGCAGCTCGATGAACTGCGCGCGCTCGACTTCGAGCAGCCACTGCTCGCTGACCCGCGCACCGGTCTCGATCTCGCCGCCGCACAGCGCCACCGCGGCGGCGCGCGCCACGCGATAGTCGTGCGCCGATATCTGGCCACCCTCGCGCATGTTCACCAGCATCATTTCCAGCGTCGCGATGCCGTTGCGGCCGGCCACCGGAATGCCGGTCGCCCGCAGCGCCGGCCGCCAGGCGCTGTCGGCCATCGCCAGCGCATTGCAGCGCGCGACGTGCAGCAACTCGCCGGCATGCATCACGACCACGTCGTCGGCCTTGAGCAGGCCCAGTTCCTGCGCGTGGCGGGCACTGCGCGACACGGTCGCCATCGCGATGGTCTGGAACACCGGCTGCAGGAAATTCATGATGTCCTTCGTGGCCGACGCTTCGGCCGCGCGCGCGCAGCGGATCGCGAATTCCTTGCAGCCGCCGCCGGCCGGAATCAGGCCGACGCCGGCCTCGACCAGACCGATGTAGCTTTCGAGCGCGGCCACGGCGCGCGGCGAGTGCATGACGAATTCGCAGCCGCCGCCCAGCGCCATGTTCTGCACCGCGGCGACCACCGGCACCTGCGCGTACTTGATCGCCATCGAGGTCTGCTGGAAGTCGTCGATGACCCGGTCCAGCGCCTTGAAATCGCCGGCTTCGAGCACCTTGCCGATCTGCTTCAGATTGGCACCGACCGAGAACGGTCCCTGCGGCTGCCAGATCACCAGCGCGTCGAAGTCGCGCTCGGCGCGTGCGATCGCCTCGCGCGTGCCGTCGAGCACCTTCGGTCCGATGGCCGACATGCGGCTCTTGAACGACAGCACCGGCGCGCGTTCGCCGTCGGCGTCGTCGAGCGTCCACAGCCGCACCTCGTCGTTTTCCCAGATCGTGTGGCTGGCGCGCGTGCTCTCGCCCAATACCCGTTCCGGAAACAGCTGGCGCTCATGCACCGGCAGCGCGGAACGCGCCTCGAGCGTGCCGGACAAGGCCGACCACGAACCGGCAGCCTCGTGCACACCCGTGCGTTCGAATACCCAGGCCGGCAGCGGCGTGCTGCTCATGGTCAGTCCGGCCGCGATGTCCTCGTTCAGCCAGCCGGCGACCTGCTGCCAGCCGGCGCCCTGCCAGGTTTCGAACGGACCGACCTTCCAGCCGAAGCCCCAGCGCATCGCGAAGTCGATGTCGCGCGCACAGTGCGCGACATCGGCCAGATGCACGGCCACGTAATGGAATACGTCGCGGTAGATGGACCACAGGAACTGCGCCTGCGGATGTGCCGAGGCGCGCAGCGCGGCCAGCTGTATCGCCGGATCGCGTTCCGCCAGCAGCGCGGCGACCTCCGGCGCGATGACGGCGTCGGCGTCGCGGTAGTCCTGCGTCGCCAGGTCGAGGACCTTGATCTGCTTGCCGTCCTTGCGGAACACGCCGGCGCGCGTCTTCTGGCCGAGCACGCCGCGTTCGACCAGCGCCGCCAGCCAGGCCGGCGCCTTGTAGTAGCGGTGCCAGGGATCGTCGGGCAGGTGGTCGGTCATCGTCGCGACCACATGCAGCAGCGTGTCGAGCCCGACCACGTCGGCGGTGCGGTAGGTGGCGGACTTCGGTCGGCCGATGGCCGGTCCGGTCAGCGCGTCGACCTCGTCGAAGCCCAGGCCGAGACGTTCGGTGTGATGCATCGCGGCCAGCATCGAAAACACGCCGACCCGGTTGGCCACGAAATTCGGCGTGTCGAGCGCGCGCACCACGCTCTTGCCCAGCGTGGTGACGAGGAAGGTTTCCAGCCGGTCGAGCAGCGCGCCGTCGGTCGAGCGCGACGGAATCAGCTCGACCAGTGACATGTAGCGCGGTGGGTTGAAGAAATGCACGCCGCAGAAGTGGCTGCGCAGGCTGTCCGGACAGCCGTCGGCCAGCGCGTTGATCGACAGGCCCGAAGTGTTGCTGGCGAAGATCGCGCCGGCGCGCAGATGCGGCGCCACCTTCGCGTACAGCGCCTGCTTCCAGTCCATGCGCTCGGCGATCGCCTCGATCACCAGATCGCAGTCGCCGAGGCGCGCCAGGTCGCGGTCGTAGTTGGCGACCTCGATGTGGGCCAGCCGCTCGGCGCTGGCCAGCGGCGCCGGTTCGAGCTTCTTCAGCCCATCGAGCGCCTTCCTGACGATGCCGTCGGGATCGCCTTCCTTCGCCGCGAGGTCGAACAGCACGACCGGCACGTTGGCGTTGGCGCAGTGCGCCGCGATCTGCGCGCCCATGACGCCGGCGCCCAGCACGGCGACACGGCGGACGCGGAATTTCGAAGATGTCACGATGCGGATTCCAGAAAGAAAGAGGCCGCCCGCACCGTGCGGACGGCCCCGGTGGTGATCAGAAGCGGGCCGAGTACTGGATGCCGAGGATGTCGACCGAATTGTCGTATTCGCCAGCCAGCAGTCCCTTGCCGGCCGCGCTGCCGCCGTCGTTGTGCACCTTCGCATCCTTGACGAACAGGTGGGCGTAGCCGACATCGACCGCCGACGCCGGCGTCGGCTTCCACTGCGCGCCGAACGACAGCCAGACACGGTTCTCGTCAGGCACGCGCGGCAGGCGCGTGGAATCGCGCACCGGCGACTGGTCCCAGGCCAGGCCGAACTTCAGGGCGATGGCGTCGGTCCAGGCGTAGGTGCCGCCGAAAGCGACGCGCCAGGTGTCGCGCCAGCGCAGTTCCTCGTTGCTGACGGCAGTTCCATTGACATTGTTGACCTTCAAGGACTGCAGCGTGGACCAGCCGGTCCAGCTGATGTCACCCATCATGGTCCAGCGGTCGGAAATCTTCTCGACTACGCTCAGCGTCGCCGAATCGGGCAGTTCGACGTCGGCTCTGACACGGCCGGCACGGGTGCTGTTGAAACCGGCGATGATGGCGTTGCCGCCAGCGCTGCCGGAATCCGGCGCCGCGAATTTCGCCGACCCCTTCAGCGTGTAGTCCATGGTCGAGCGGTAGGCCAAGCCGATGCGCATGGTCGGCGTCAGCTGATACAGCAGGCCGATGTTCCAGCCCCAGGCATTGTCGTCGCCCTCGATCTTCGCCCGCCCGCTGACACCCGGAATGAGCAGCGCGTTGCTGGATGCCTGTGCGATCACGGCGCTGTAATTCACCATGCTGGTCAGGTCGGCATCGATATTCTGGTAGCTGATGCCGCCGCCGATCGCCAGCTTGTCGGTGACCTTGAACGACAGCGACGGATTGATGTTGATCGTCTTGATCTCGCTCTTGACCGCGTGGAAGCGGCCGACCCAGCTCGGCGAATATTCGGTCTTCAGGCCGAACGGCGCACCGACGCCGAGACCGAAGGTCAGCGCGTCGGTGATCTGCATCGTGAAATAGCCGGCCGGCACCGCCGCCCATTCGCCGGCATCGCCGCCATTGCCACCCAGCGGACTGAGCGCCGCAGCGGTCGATCCCCTGTTGCTGAATTCGGCACTCGGCCTGACGGCGTCGACCGAAAAGGCGACGTTGCGTCCGGGCAGCCGCGACATGCCTGCCGGGTTGTAGTAGACCGTGCTGGCGTCCTCGGCCACCGCGGCACTGCCGGCGTAGGCGTTGCCCAGGCCGCTGGCGTTGCCTTCCATAAGCTGGAATGCGGCAGCGTGGGCGGCGCCCGCACCGATGACGCCGATCGCTGCAACCAGCGACCTGAGTACCGCCGTGCGCGGATACCCGAAAGACTGCTTGTTCATGAAATATCTCCTGTTCGGTAGTCGTCGGGCCGTCGGTCCGGCCCGCATCCGGTTCAATACGTCACCCGCCGGCCTCAACTTGAGCCCGGCGGCAGCGGATCGACCCGCCGCTTCTTGCCATCCTCGCCCATCGCAACATAGGTCAGCGTCGCCTCGGTCACCTTGATCACGCTCACGTACTCGTACCCCGTCTCCGCATAGACCTCGACATCGACCGTGATCGACGTGTTCCCGACCTTCACCACGCGCGCGTAGAAGGACACCAGGCAGGCAGTGGAGATCGGCTGCAGGAACACGAAGGAATTGACCGCTACGGTGACCACGCGGCCACGGGCGCGACGCATCGCGGGAATCGCGCCGGCGACGTCGACCTGCGACATGATCCAGCCGCCGAAGATGTCGCCGGCCGAATTGAGGTCGCGCGGCATCGGCAGCAGCCTCAGCGCCGGTTGTTCGTCGGGCAGACGGACGATTTGATCAGAAGAAGTCATGTTGTTTTCCCACCTGTCGCTGTGTTGCAAGAATCGTGATGCAGCGGCCCGCCGGTACAGGGCGCGAAGCCCGCACCGAAGATCAGCCCCGCGTCGGCCAGGTCGGCATCGGCCACCACGCCCAGTTCGACACAGCGGCGCGTGACCGCGACCAGCGGATCGACCAGACGCCGGCCCAGACCTTCGGGCACCGCCGACAGCGGTGCGCGCACCGGCCTGCCGACTTTCCACTCGTAGAATCCGCGCCCGGTCTTGCGGCCGAGCTGCCCGGCCTC
>DATCUL010000281.1:0-2710 GCA_036567405.1 Methyloversatilis sp.
ACAGGCCCAGCCCGGTACCCTTGCCGACCGGTTTCGTGGTGAAGAAGGGCTCGAAAATGCGCGACAGATAGTCGGCGGGAATGCCCGGTCCGTTGTCGCGCAAGGTCATGCGCACGGTGCCGCCGTCGAGCACGGTGGCGATCTGCAGCATCGCGTCGGCGCCGGTTTCGCCACTCGCCGCGTCACAGGCGTTCTGCAGCAGGTTCATCACCACCTGCTGCAGCTGGCCGGCGCTGCCGGTCACGGTGCAGCCCGGTCCCGGCCGCCAGTCCATGTCGACGGCAGCCGTCGTGCCCTTGCGTATCCAGTGGATGGCGCGCTCGATCACCTCGTTCAGGTCGACCGGCGCCCGGCTGTCCGGATCCATTGCCGAAAAGCGCTTCAGGCCGTTGACGATGTCGGCGGTGCGCTGCGCGCCTTCCAGCGTGCCTTCGATCAGCGACGGCAGGTCCTTCAGCAGATGTTCGATGCGCAGGCGGGTACGCAGCGCGTCCAGTTCGTCGTCCGACGCGCCGGCGTGCATTGCGTCGATGTAGCGGCCCATGCGTTCGCTGTAGCGCTTCAGGGCATGCACGTTGCCGAGCACGAAGCTGATCGGATTGTTCAGCTCGTGCGCGACGCCGGCCACCAGCCGGCCGAGCGAGGCCATCTTTTCCGAATGCAGCAGCTGCTGTTGCGCGTGCTTGAGCGCTTCGTGCGCCTCGCGCAGTTCGTGATAGGCGCGCTTGAGCTCGGCCGTGGGCCGGCCGACGAACACGGTGCCGGCACGCCGGCCGTTGCGCGTGAAGCGCGGCGTGCAGTTGGCATCGACCGGCAGCGGGCTGCGCTGCGCATCGAGCAGGTTCAGTTCGACCGCCTCGCCGCGTCGCGACGGATTGGTGTTGTCGAGCACGCCACGCACACGCTCGACACTCGCCTCGTCGGCCAGCAGCTCGTACAGCGACACGCCGCGCAGCTCGTCATCGCTGCGCCCGACCAGTTCGCACAGCGCCGCGTTGGTTTCCTCGACTTCGCCCCGGTCGTTGCAGACCAGCAGTACGTCCGACATCGCCGACATGACGCTGAAGATGAACTGCTGCGACTGCTCCAGCTCGACATTCTTCTGTTCGAGCGCGATTTCATCGCTGACCAGCTGCGAATACACCTCGTCCATGCGCTGGATCACGTCCAGCCAGGTCGCTTCGTCCACGCCATCGATATGTGGACGCGCCAGCAGGTCGGCGACGGACGGCAGAGCGGCGTGTTTCGGCTGATCGGTCATGGAGCGGGCAGGCGGCGTCCGGGTGGCACGGTCGCCATATTAAGACGGCGCGCGCCGGCACAGCAGCACACCGCCCAGCGTCAGCGTGAAACCCGTCAGCTGCAGCGCGGACAGGCTGCTGCCGAACAGCCACCAGGCCTGCACTGCGGCCAGCGGCGGCGCCAGCAGCACCAGCACGGTCACCCGCGCCGCCGAACCGCGGCGCACCATCCACACCAGCAGCGTCGTCGCCACGCCGGACAGCATCAGCACGGCCCAGGCGAGCGCACCCCACAACGCGGCACCGGGTCGCCACAGCGACTCGCCGATCACCCACGCGGCCGGACCGACGACCAGAGCACCGCCGAGGTACTGCACGGCACTGGCGCTCAGCAGGTCGGCGGCGGCCAGCGAGGTCTTCTGTATCAGCGTGCCGGCCGTGATGGCCAGCACCGACAGCAGCGCTGCCGCCAGCACGCCGGCCGACAGCGCGTCGTCGCCGGCCGCAGACAGACGCGGCGACAGCACCAGCGCCACCCCGACCGCACCGATCAGCAGGCCGCCCCAGAAGTGGCGCGCCACCGGTTCGCCGAACAGGCGCTGCGCGATCAGCGCAGTGAGCATGGGCTGCAGCGTGCCGAGCAGCGCCATCACGGCCGGCGACAGTCCGTGCGACACCGCCCAGTAGCCGCCGCCGACATACAGACCCTGCAGCAGCGCACCGGCCAGCAGATGCTTGGGCCAGGTGCGCCAGGCCGGCCAGACGGCGCGGGTCGCCAGCGCCAGCAGCGCGAACAGCGCGGCCGACGCCAGGAAGCGCGCGAGCAGGAACAGGCCGGGCGCCGCCACGCCGTCGATCGCCCGCGCGACCACGAAACCGGTCGACCAGATGACGACGAACAGGGCAGGTGCGAACAGGGCGGACACGGCTGGCGGCACGGGCAGGGAAAAGCCGGCAGTCTGAACGCTGCGCGGCGCGCTGTCTTGTCGAATCCGGCGGCCGGATGGCGCGGGCGTCCGACCGTGTTGCGGTCAGCGCACGCGCGCCGGATCAGCGGGCGAACAGGGCAGCCAGGCGGGCGTGCAGATCCGGATCGTCGCCGACATCCAGCAGGAAGCGGTGTTCGACCTCGTGCAGCAGTTCGTCCGGATCGGTCAGCGTGCGGCGCACGACGCTGCCGTCAGCGAGGTATTCCGACAGTTCGCGGTTGAACAGCGTCCAGCGCCGGTCGGTGCCGGCGCGCGCCAGCATCAGGTTGCCGGTGAACAGCGACTGCGGATGGGTGGACAGGAAATAGCTCGACGCCACGTAGTCGCAGCCGTGCATTTCGATGCGGCGCAGCTGGTACAGCGGCTTCCAGTCACCGGCCACGCGCGCCTGCAGCCGCCATTCGTCGCCGTCGAGCAGCAGCCGGTAGCTGCCGTGCGGCGTCGCCTGTTCGAGCCCGGGCTGCCAGCGCAGGCCGGCGG
>DATCUL010000282.1:0-1748 GCA_036567405.1 Methyloversatilis sp.
ACGAAGCGCGTGTGCTCGCCCTGGAAGCCCAGCACCACGGTGCCGGTCGGACCGTTACGGTGCTTGCCGATGATGATTTCGGCCAGTCCCTTGTCCTGCGTATCCGGGTTGTAGACCTCATCACGGTAGATGAACATGATGATGTCCGCGTCCTGCTCGATGGCGCCGGATTCTCGCAGATCGCTCATCACCGGGCGCTTGTTCGGACGCTGTTCCAGCGCACGGTTCAGCTGCGACAGTGCAATGATCGGCACATGAAGTTCCTTCGCCAGAGACTTGATTGCACGAGAAATTTCTGAAATTTCAGCGGTGCGGTTCTCGCCATCCCGGGTACCCGACATCAGCTGCAGGTAATCGACCACGATCAGTCCGAGCTTGCCGCACTGCCGGTACAGGCGACGTGCGCGCGCGCGCAGGTCGGTCGGATTGATGCCGCCGGTCTCGTCGATATGGATCGGGGCCTCGTGCAGCTTGCCCAGCGCCATCGTCAGCCGCCCCCAGTCATCGTCGGTCAGACGGCCGGTGCGCAGGCGTCCCTGATCGATCTTGGCCACCGACGACACGAAACGCATCGCCAGCTGGGTGCCCGGCATCTCAAGCGAGAAGATCGCGACCGGCAGACCGAGATCGACCGCGACATGTTCGGCGATATTCAGCGCGAACGTGGTCTTGCCCATGGCGGGACGACCGGCAACGATGATCATGTCGCCCGGCTGCAGGCCGGCGGTCTTCGCATCCAGATCGACATAGCCGGTCGGCACACCGGTGACGTCGGACGGATCATCCCGGTCGTACAGTTCCTGGATGCGATTCACCACCTGTACCAGGATGGGCTGGATGGCGACGAAGCCCGAACTGGCCGACGCGCCGGCTTCGGCGATCTCGAAGATCTTCGACTCGGCTTCGTCCAGCAGCGTCTTGGCATCGCGCCCGCGCGGCGACAGCGCACTGGCCGCGATTTCATCGCCAACGCTGACCAGCTTGCGCAGGATGGCCCGCTCACGGACGATTTCCGCATAACGGCGGATGTTGGCCGCCGATGGCGTGTTGTCGGCAATCTCGCCCAGATAGGCCAGACCACCGGTCTGCTGGGCCTCGTCGCCCTTCTCGATCGATTCGTAGACCGTGACGACGTCCGCCGGCTTGCCCTGCTCGATCAGCTTCGCGATGTGGCGGAATATCCGGCGGTGATCGTCGCGGTAGAAATCCGATTCGGCAACCTGATCGCCGACGCGGTCCCAGGTGCTGTTGTCCAGCAGCAGGCCGCCGATAAGCGACTGCTCCGCCTCGATCGAGTGCGGCGGCAACTTCAGCGACGCGACCTGTCTGTCCTGCGCGGACTGTGCCGCCAGGACGTCCGGACCTGCGGCATTGCGGAAGCTGCTCATGATGTTTTTTTCATTCTGGAAAACCCGGGGCTGCAATCCTGCAATCTAGTCCCGCAGGACACGCGGCACAACGGGACAAGCTGTGGAAAACCTGTGGGAAGCGCTGTGGATGGTCAGTCAACGAAAAAGGCCACCCGAAGGTGGCCCTTTCATGACTGTCCCGCAGGACAGTCCGCCAATCAATGCTCGCCGAGCACCGATACGGTGATGTTGGCGATCACATCCGAATGCAGAGCGATTTCGAACTGTGCGTCGCCCACGATCTTCAGCGGGCCGTCCGGCATCCGCACCATCGACTTGTCGACCGGGAAGGACTGGGCAGCCAGCGCTTCGGCGATGTCGGAAGTCGACACCGAACCG
>DATCUL010000283.1:0-6757 GCA_036567405.1 Methyloversatilis sp.
ATCTGGCGCGGCTGGTGAAGATGGGCGAGTCGGTGGTCATTGTCGAGCAGATCGGCGATCCGGCGACCTCGAAAGGTCCGGTCGAGCGCGCGGTGGCGCGCATCGTCACGCCGGGCACGCTGACCGATGCCAGCCTGCTCGACGACAAGTCCGACGCGCTGCTGCTGGCACTGCATGTCGAGCGCGCCCGCGCCGGCGTCGCCTGGCTCAATCTGGCCAGCGGCGAACTGAAGCTGACCGAAGTCGCACTCAACGTACTGCCGTCGCTGCTCGACCGCCTGCGGCCGGCCGAAATGCTGGTGGCCGACAGCGCGATCGCGCCGGAAGGCAGCTGGACCATCACGCCGCGCAGCACCTGGCAGTTCGACCTGAGCGAAGCAACCCGTCTGCTGTGCGGACACTTCGGCAGCCGCGATCTCGCCGCCTTCGACGTGGCCGAGGTGCCGCTGGCGCTCGCCGCCTGCGGCGCGCTGTACAGCTACGCCCAGGCCACGCAGCAGCGCGCGCTGGCCCACATCGCGACGCTGACGGTCGAGCACGACAGCGCCTGGCTGCGCATGGACGCGGCCACCCGGCGCAATCTGGAACTGACCGAAACCCTGCGCGGCGAAGCGGCTCCGACCCTGCTGTCGCTGCTCGACACCTGCGCCACCTCGATGGGTTCGCGCTGGCTGCGCCGCTGCCTGCATCACCCGCTGCGCGAGCGGGCGCCGGCCGAGGCAAGACACGAGGCGGTCGACGCGCTGCGCGAGGCGGACCGCGCCGACGCGCTGCACGAGCGGCTGCGCGGCCTGGCCGACATCGAACGCATCGGCGCGCGCATCGCGCTGCGCACCGCGCGTCCACGCGATCTGTCCAGCCTGCGCGACAGCCTGACCCGGCTCGGCGCGGTCGCCGAACTCATGCCCGGACACGACGGACTGCTGCACGAGGCGCGTGCCACCCTTTGCCAGCCGCTGTGCTCGATGGACATGCTGGCGCGCGCCATCGCCGACGAACCGGCGGCACAGCTGCGCGACGGTCGCGTCATCCGCACCGGCTTCGACGCCGAACTGGACGAACTGCGCAGCCTGCAGGACAACTGCGGCGAATTCCTGCTGGCGCTGGAAGCGCGCGAGCGCGGCCGCACCGGCATCGCCAACCTGAAGGTCGAGTACAACCGCGTGCATGGCTTCTACATCGAGGTCACCCACGCCAACGTCGAGCGCATCCCCGACGACTACCGGCGCCGGCAGACGCTGAAGAACGCCGAACGCTACATCACGCCCGAGCTGAAGGCGTTCGAGGACCGCGCGCTGTCGGCGGCCGAGCGTGCCACGTCGCGCGAGAAACACCTGTACGAACAACTGCTCGACGCACTCGCCCCGGAACTGCCGGCGCTGGGCGACATCGCACGCGCACTGGCGCAGCTCGACGGCCTGCTCGCCTTCGCCCGCGCCGCACAGCGTCATGACTACTGCCGGCCGCAGTTCGTCGACGAACCGGAAATCACGATAGAGCGCGGCCGCCACCCGGTGGTCGAGCGCCAGGTCGACAGCTTCATCGCCAACGACACGCAGATGCACGACGCGCGCCGCATGCTGCTGATTACCGGCCCGAACATGGGCGGCAAGTCGACCTATATGCGCCAGGTCGCACTGATCGCGCTGATGGCGCACTGCGGCTGCCCGGTGCCGGCGCGGGCGGTGAGGCTCGGCCCGCTCGACGCCATCCACACGCGCATCGGCGCCTCCGACGACCTGGCTTCGGGCCGCTCCACCTTTATGGTCGAGATGACCGAAGCGGCCGGCATCCTGCACGGTGCGACCGAGCGCAGCCTGGTGCTGATGGACGAGATCGGCCGCGGCACCTCGACCTTCGACGGCGTGGCGCTGGCACAGGCGATCGCGCGCCACCTGCTGGTGCGCAACCGCAGCTGGACGCTGTTCGCCACCCACTATTTCGAGCTGACGCAGCTGCCGCAGACGCACCCGGTGTGCGCCAACATGCATCTGGACGCGGTCGAGCACGGCAGCCGCATCGTGTTTCTGCATGCGATCGAGGACGGTCCGGCGTCACAGTCCTACGGCATCGAGGTCGCCGCACTGGCCGGCGTCCCGGGCGGCGTCATCCGCGATGCGCGCCGCGCGCTGCAGCAGCTGGAAGCCAGCCGCATCGCCGCCGGCCCGCAGGCCGACCTGTTCGCACCGCCACCTCCACCGCCGGAAGCGCCGTCACATGCGGCAGTGGACGCGCTGGCGGCGCTCGACCCGGACAGTCTCAGCCCGCGCGAGGCACTGGACGCGCTCTACGCACTGAAGAAACTGCTGCCAGCCGATTGAAGCCCGTGGAGCGAGCCCCGCTCGCGATTGCCCACACACCAACCCCGCACCGGCCGCCGATCCACGCCCGCATCGCGACCAAGGGTCGCTCCCACAAAATCGCGCATCCCGCCGAAATCCGTGATGCCACCGCAGGAGCGCGCCATGCTCGCGATCCGGAGCATCAAACCGGGGCAGGCGCTGATCACGGGTGCCTTCGCGAGCATGGCGCGCTCCCACAATCCGCCGTCGCAGCCGCTCCTCTCCGGCAGCGGCGCTGCACAAGCAGTACCGGCGGACGACCGATCAGACCGTACCCGGATCGACCGTCCAGCGCTGCGACACCTTGCCGCTGCTGCCGACGCTTTCCAGATGGACCGGAAAGCCCCACAGCCGCGCCACATGCTTCAGCACCTCGTAAGCGTTGTCGCGCAGCGGGCGGTCATTGTGCTGCGTGTGGCGCAGCATCAGCGAGCGGTCGCCGCGCAGATTCACGCCCCAGACCTGGATGTTCGGCTCGCGCGAGCCGAGGTCGTACTGGCGCGACATGGCTTCGCGCAGCGCGCGGTAGCCCGCTTCGTCATGAATGGCCGAGACCTGGAGCGTCGGTTCAGTGTCGTCGTCGTCGATCGCGAACAGCCGGAAGTTGCGCATCACGCGCGGCGACAGGAACTGGCCGATGAAACTCTCATCCTTGAAGTTGCGCATCGCGTGATCCAGCGTTTCCAGCCATTCGCGGCCGGCGATGTCCGGAAACCAGTCACGGTCCTCGTCGGTCGGCGCCTCGCAGATGCGTTTGATGTCCGAATACATCGCGAAACCGAGTGCATACGGGTTCATGCCGCTGTAGGCAGGGTGTCCGACCGGCGGCTGATAGACCACATTGGTGTGCGACTTCAGGCATTCGATCATGATGCCGTCCTCGAGATGACCGTCGTCGTACATGGTGTTCAGCAGGTGGTGATGCCAGAACGTGGCCCAGCCCTCGTTCATCACCTGGGTCTGCCGCTGCGGATAGAAGTACTGCGCGATCTTGCGCACGATGCGCACGATCTCCCGCTGCCACGGTTCGAGCAGCGGTGCGTTCTTCTCGACGAAATAAAGCAGATTTTCCTGCGGCTCGGCAGGGAAGCGCTGCACCTCCTTTTCCGACGCGTCCCTACCCGACTTCGGCGGCAGCGTGCGCCATAGCTCGTTGACCTGCTGCTGCGCATGGGCCTCGCGCTCCTTGGTGCGTTCAAGTTCCTGCGTCAGGCTCAGCTTGCCGGGCCGGCGGTAGCGGTCCACGCCGTAGTTCATCAGTGCATGGCAGCTGTCGAGCAGCAGCTCGACCGCATCGACGCCGTGGCGCTCCTCGCAGGCGGCGACGTAATTCTTCGCATAGACCAGGTAATCGACGATGGACGACGCGTCGGTCCACATCCGGAACAGGTAGTTGCCCTTGAAGAAGCTGTTGTGCCCGTAGGCCGCGTGCGCGATCACGAGTGCCTGCATGGCCATCGTGTTCTCTTCCATCAGGTAGCTGATGCACGGATTCGAATTGATGACGATCTCGTAGGCCAGCCCCATCGCGCCGCGCTTGTAGTTCTTCTCGGTGCTGATGAATTCCTTGCCGTAGCTCCAGTGCCGGTAGTTCACCGGCATGCCGACCGACGCGTAGGCGTCCATCATCTGTTCGGCGGTGATGATTTCCAGCTGGTTCGGGTAGGTATCCAGACCGAAGCGCTGCGCCGTGCAGCGGATCACCGCGTGGTACTGGTCGAGCAGCTCGAAGGTCCAGTCGCTCGGCCCGGGCAGCTTGTGCGCCGGCCTCTCGGTCAGTGGCAGCGGCGCACGCAGCGGCACATGCAGCCGCCGTCCGCCGTATTCGTCCGGCGACGCGGCACGCCCGTGATTGCGCCGATCGAAGGTGTCGCTCATTTGGCCGCTCCTTCCTTCCTGAACAGATCGCGGAACACCGGGTAGATCTGCGACACGTCGGTCGCCTTGCGCATCGCGAACACCCGCGACTCGTCGTCGGCCAGCGCGGCGTACTCGTGCCACAGGTTCTGCTCCTGCTCGACCACCTGGATGTAGGCGAAATAGCGGCACAGCGGCAGGATGTTGTGTTCCAGCAGTTCGCGGCAGCGCGGGCTGTCGTCATGCCAGTTGTCGCCGTCGCTCGCCTGCGCGCCGTAGATGTTCCATTCGCCACGCGGGTAGCGCGCCCGGATGATTTCCTCCATCAGCACCAGAGCGCTCGACACCACGGTGCCGCCGGTTTCGGTCGCGTGGAAGAACTCGTGTTCGTTCACCTCCTGCGCCTGCGTGTGGTGGCGGATGAACACGATGTCGATCTTTTCGTAGTGCCGGGTCAGGAACAGGTAGAGCAGGATGAAGAAGCGCTTTGCCAGATCCTTGCGCGCCTCGTCCATCGAACCCGACACGTCCATCACGCAGAACATGACCGCCTTGGCGGTCGGCACCGGCGTGCGCACCCGGCTGCGGTAGCGCAGGTCGATCGGATCGAGGAAGGGAATGCGGCCGATGCGCGCGCGCAGCGCTTCCATGTCGGCCTCGATCGTCTCGATGTCCTGCGCACGCGCGGGACTGTCCGGCTGTGCGCGCAGCGTCTCGAGCAGGTCTTCAAGCCGGTGCAGTTCGCGCCGCGCCTCGCTGCCCAGCGCGATGCGCCGGCCGATGGCGCCGCGCATCGAACGCACGACATGCAGATTGTTCGGCGTGCCATCGCTGGAAAAGCCGGCCCGGTGCGTCTTGAATTCCGGCGTTTCGGCCAGCGTGGTGCGGATCAGATTGGGCAGCGCCAGGTCGTCGAAGAAAACCTGCATGAACTCTTCCTTGCTCAGATGGAAGACGAAGTCGTCCTCCCCCTCGCCGGAATCGCTGGCGTCACCCGAACCGCCGCCACCCCCTCCGCCCCTGGGCCGCTCGATGCGGTCACCGCGCACGAAGTCCTTGTTGCCGGGATGCACCATTTCCCGGCGCCCGCCCTCGCCGTGGCCGAACACCGGTTCGCTGATGTCGCGGCGCGGAATGTGGATGTCCTCGCCCTGGGCGATGTCGCGTATGCCGCGCCCTTCCACGGCGCGCTTCACCGCCTCGCGGATCTGCTCCTTGTGCCGGCGCAGGAAACGTTCCCGATTCCCGATGGACTTGTTCTTGCCGGCGAGCCGTCGATCGATGATCTGTTGCACGTCATTCCTTTCAGCCGGTCGGCCGACCGGCGTCGCATCACGAGCTCTTGCGCACACGCAGATACCACTCGCACAGCAGCCTGACCTGCTTGGGCGTATAGCCCTTGGCCACCATGCGCGTGACGAAGTCCTCGTGCTTCTTCGCGTCGTCTGCGCTGGCCTTGGCGTTGAAGCTGATCACCGGCAGCAGCTCTTCGGTGTTGGAGAACATCTTCTTCTCGATCACCGTGCGCAGCTTCTCGTAGCTGCTCCACACCGGGTTCTTGCCGCCGTTGTTGGCGCGCGCGCGCAGCACGAAGTTCACGATCTCGTTGCGGAAATCCTTCGGATTCGAAATGCCGGCCGGCTTCTCGATCTTTTCCAGCTCGGCGTTCAGCGACGCGCGGTCGAACACCTCGCCGGTGTCGGTGTCGCGGTACTCGCTGTCCTGTATCCAGTAGTCGGCATAGGTGACGTAGCGGTCGAAGATGTTCTGGCCGTACTCGCTGTAGCTCTCCAGATAGGCGGTCTGAATTTCCTTGCCGATGAATTCGGCGTAGCGCGGCGACAGATGCTCCTTGATGAAGGAGATGTACTTCTGCTCGATCTCTGCCGGAAACTGTTCGCGCTCGATCTGCTGCTCGAGCACGTACATCAGGTGCACCGGATTGGCGGCCACCTCGGTCGAGTCGAAGTTGAACACCTTGGACAGGATCTTGAACGCGAAGCGGGTCGACACGCCGCTCATGCCTTCATCGACGCCGGCGTAGTCACGGTATTCCTGATAGCTCTTGGCGCGCGGATCGGTGTCCTTCAGGTTCTCGCCGTCGTAGACCTGCATCTTCGAGTACAGGCTGGAATTTTCCGGCTCCTTCAGGCGCGTCAGCGTCGCGAACTGCGCCATCATCTTCAGCGTGCCCGGTGCGCACACCGCCTGTGCCAGCGACGAGCCACGCAGCAGCTTCTCGTAGATCTTCACTTCTTCCGACACGCGCAGGCAGTAAGGCACCTTTACGATGTAGATGCGGTCGAGGAAGGCCTCGTTGTTCTTGTTGTTGCGGAAGGCCTTCCACTCGCTCTCGTTGCTGTGCGCCAGCACCACGCCGTCGAACGGAATCGCGCCGAAGCCTTCGGTGCCCTTGAAATTGCCTTCCTGGCCAAATTTGTTGATATCCTTCGTTCCAAAAATGATGACATCGCAGTGCTGGCCGATGATATCATCCGAAGCCTGGTGCGGTATATGAACGCGAATCAGGGAGCGTTATATATTGTCAATGATGATGA
>DATCUL010000284.1:0-3521 GCA_036567405.1 Methyloversatilis sp.
CTGCAGAGCGGCCAGTTCGAGAAGGTGATTGGCTTGGGCGCCAAGGATTTCAGTCTGCCGGGCAACCGCATCGACCCGCTGAACAATGGCAACAAGACGGGAACGAGTGGCTACGACCTGATTTCGCCCAACGTCAAGGGGTTGTACATGCCCGACGGACTGGCAACCTATGAAAAGGGCGGCCAGACCTACATCCTGATGGCCAACGAGGGCGACTTCCGCGAGGACGACGGTGACCGCTCGGCCGCCAGCACGCTCGGCGCCACCGGTACGCTGGCCAACCTGCGCGTATCCAACACCGATTCGTCCCCTGGTGATCTGTATGCCGCGGGCGGTCGCTCGTTCTCGATCCGAGCCGAAGACGGCACGATCATCTACGACAGCGGCGAGATTCTTGATCGCGAAGCCATGGCGCTGGGCATCTACAACGATGCGCGCAGCCGCGACAAGGGCGTCGAGCCGGAAAGCGTCGAGGTCATTTCCATCGGCGGCAAGAGCTTCGCCTTCGTCGGTCTCGAGCGCACGGCCTACAGCAACGACGATGCGACCGTCAGCAACCGGGTTGCCGCGATCGCCGTGTTCGACATCACCGATCCGGCCAACAGCAGCTTCGTGCGCATGCTCAAGACCGACGGCGACATGGCGCCGGAGGGCTTGAAGGGCTATGCGCTGGACGGCATGTACTACCTCGCCTATTCCAACGAAGTCTCGAATACCACCTCGGTGTTCCAGCTGGCCCCGGTTCCCGAGCCGGAAACCTACGCGATGATGCTGGCGGGCATCGGCCTGATAAGCCTGGCAGCTCGCCGGCGCGCCGCGAAGTAAGAATGTCGGTGCGAATGCTCGCCCGGGCTTGACCTCGCTCAAGCCCGGGGAGCGAACGGACGACTATGGTGCGCGAGTCACCCGTCCGGTCAGTCATGATGCTTGCCCAGTTTGCACTTCCCGATGCAGTTCCCGAATTGTTCTCCGCACCTCTTGCCCGCAGCGGGCTGGCGCCGCTGACGCTGGCCGGCAAGACGCTGCTGCCGGTCGTGCAGGGCGGCATGGGCGTCGGCGTGTCGGCGCACCGGCTGGCGGGCAGCGTGGCCGCCTGTGGTGCCGTGGGCACGATATCCTCGGTCGATCTGCGCCGCTGCCACCCGGATCTGATGGACCGCACTCGCGGCCTGCACGGCGATGAGGCGAAGGCCGTCATCGACGCAGCCAACCTCGAAGCGCTGCAGCGCGAGATAACGGCGGCGAGGCAGATATCGGCCGGGCGCGGCCTGCTCGCCGTCAACGTGATGCGCGCGGTCAGCAGTTACGCCGAGCATGTGCGCACGGCGCTCGAAAACGGCATCGACGCGGTGGTGGTCGGTGCCGGCCTGCCGCTCGATCTGCCGGATCTGGCGCGCGAGCATCCGAAGGCGGCGCTGATTCCCATTCTGTCTGATGCTCGCGGTGTGCAACTGGTTGTGCGCAAGTGGGAGCGCAAGCAGCGCGTACCCGACGCCATCGTGCTGGAAAATCCCGGCTGGGCCGGTGGTCACCTGGGTGCGGCAAAGGTCGCCGATGTGGGCGACAGCCGCTTCGATTTCGAACGCGTCATTCCCGAAACGCTGGCTTATCTGCGCAGTGCCGGGCTTGAAGATCAGGTTCCGGTGATCGCCGCCGGCGGGCTGCGCACGCATGACGACATCCGTCGCATGCAGTCGCTCGGTGCCGCCGCCGTGCAGTTCGGCACCGCGTTTGCCGTGACCGAGGAATGCGACGCCGCGGAAGCGTTCAAGCATGTGCTGGCGGATGCCGGCGACGATGATCTGGTCGAATTCACCAGCGTGGCCGGACTGCCGGCACGTGCGGTGCGTACGCCCTGGCTGCAGAAATATCTTGCGGTGCTGGACAAGACCCAGGCGGTGGCGCACGTCAAGAAACGCTGCGCCAAGAGCTTCGACTGCCTGGCGCAGTGCGGCCTGCGCGATGGCCTGGTCGGTTGGGGGCAGTTCTGCATCGACCATCAACTGGCGGCGGCGCTGCGCGGCGACCTGAAGAGCGGTCTGTTTTTCCGTGGCCGGGGCGCATTGCCCTTCGGTAACCAGATACGCAGCGTGCGCGCACTGATCGAATTCCTGCTGACGCCGGCGCTTGCCTGAGTCCGGCCACGGGGCCGCACCTGCGCCGGTTCATCACATGCGCCGAGTCGGCGCGGCTTCCGGATTGAAGGCCGGTCTCTCCGGTCAATGACACTGGGCACTGTGCGGGCCGGAGCGTCGGCCGCTTCACTGCCGGGGCTTTCTGCCGTACCCGCGCCGCCTGCGTGATGCCCGTCGGGGTGCAGCGATATGGCACCAGCCGGTCGATGCCGAATTTCGCTGACGGGCGATGATCGCCATCAGACCCGCGCGCGGGCATCCAATCTTCTCGAATGTCCTTCGGTGAGCCTGGTGCCGGGCTCGTTGGTGCGGTGCGGAAGTCGCCGCGACCGATTTCCGCTGGCAGAAACAGACAGAAAAACTGTCGCGGATGGTGCGTTGCGGCATCGGTCGATGGTTGCCGGACAAGCCCGCGAGCGGCGTCCGGCTGCGGTTTGAGCGTGCTGGTCGAGTAAGCGAGAAGTAAGGTTCTACGGTCATGCTCCGCCCCGCATAGTGTCTGCGGACTCTATTCATATACCGATCATATAAACAGAGGAGGTGGCGAAAGTGACCACAGCAAACAGTGCATCCGGTGCAGCCGCGAAGGTGCGCCCCATGAGTGCGGAGGAGAAGAAGGTTATTTTCGCTTCTTCCCTCGGCACGGTCTTCGAGTGGTACGACTTCTATCTGTACGGATCGCTGGCGGCCATCATCGCCAAGCAGTTCTTCTCCGGCCTGGATCCCACATCGGCATTCATCTTTGCACTGCTCGCGTTTGCCGCCGGCTTCATCGTGCGCCCGTTCGGCGCACTGGTGTTCGGCCGTCTGGGTGACATGATCGGCCGCAAGTACACCTTCCTGGTGACCATCCTGATCATGGGCGCGTCGACCTTCGGTGTGGGTCTGCTGCCGAGCTATGCAGCGATCGGCGCGGCGGCGCCTATCATCCTGATCGTGCTGCGGCTGCTGCAGGGCCTGGCGCTCGGCGGCGAGTACGGCGGTGCGGCCACCTACGTGGCGGAACATGCGCCGCACGGCAAGCGCGGTGCCTACACGGCGTGGATCCAGACGACTGCGACCCTCGGCCTGTTCCTGTCGCTGATGGTGATTCTGGGTACGCGTACCATCATCGGTGAGGATGCGTTCGCAGACTGGGGCTGGCGCGTTCCGTTCCTGGTGTCCATCTTCCTGCTGGCCGTTTCGGTGTGGATCCGCTTGTCGATGAACGAGTCCCCGGCCTTCAAGAAGATGAAGGAAGAGGGCAAGACCTCGAAGGCGCCGCTGACCGAGAGCTTCGGCCAGTGGAAGAACCTGAAGATCGTGGCGCTGGCGCTCTTCGGCCTCGTGATGGGCCAGGGCGTGGTGTGGTACTCGGGCCAGTTCTACGCGCTGTACTTCCTGACC
>DATCUL010000285.1:0-2517 GCA_036567405.1 Methyloversatilis sp.
ATCGGCCCGCTCACCGACGCCGTCCTCGATGAAAAGATCATTCCGCTGGTGAAGGAGCTCAATGGTGCGTAGATGGATAGTCCTGTTCGGTCTGGCGCTGTGGCTGACCGGCGTGCATGGCCGTGAAGCGCCGTCCGTGGCCGAGGACCCGGCGCTGGAATCGCGGGTGCAGGTTCTGGCCGAACAGCTGCGCTGCCTGGTGTGCCAGAACCAGAACCTCGCCGATTCCCACGCCGAACTGGCCATCGACCTGAAGGACCAGATGCGCGCAATGCTCAAGAAGGGGCTGTCGGAACAGGATGTGATCGACTTCATGGTGCAGCGCTACGGCGACTTCGTGCTCTACAAGCCGCCGGTGAAAGCCACGACCTGGCTGTTGTGGGGCGGGCCCTTCGTGCTGCTTGCCGCCGGCCTGGCGCTGCTTTTCTTCCGGCTGCGCAGGCGGCGCACCGAGGCGGATGCAGACCTGACGCCGGAACAGCGCGCCGCTGCCCGGCGTCTGCTCGATGATCACGGCCGGGAGGTTGCATGAACGGGTTTTTCGTTGCAGCCGGGCTGCTGCTGGCCGGTGTCGTGATCGTTCTGCTGCGCCCGCTGTTGCGTTCGCGCGGACAGGAGGCGGACAGTGGCGACACGAGGGCGCTGAATCTGGCCGTCCTGCGGGAACAGGGCGCCGATCTGGAGCGCGAGCGCAGCGAAGGGAGCATCGATGCGGCGGCCTACGCGCGTGCCCGCGAGGAACTGGAGCGGCGGGCCCTGGAGGATCTGGCCGATGGCGCCGTACGACCGGCCGATGCGACGCGGCGGCCGCACCTGGCGCTGGCGCTGGGGCTTGTCCTGCCGCTGGCTGCGGTGGCGCTCTATCTCGCGCTGGGCCAGCCGCAGGTGTTCGATGGCGGCAAGGGTAAGGAAGCGCCCGCCGACGGTGCGCACAACCTGTCGCAGGAGCAGATCGTCGCCATGGTCGAGCGCCTGTCCGAAAAGCTGCAGGCCAATCCGAATGACGGCGCCGGCTGGCTGATGCTGGCGCGATCCTATTCGGTACTCGGACGCTTCCCCGAATCCGCCGCAGCCTACGGCCGCGCGGCCGGATTGATGCCGCCGGATGCCCAGATGTTCGCCGACTTCGCCGATGCGGTTGCGATGGCGCAGGGGCGCAGGGTGCAGGGCGAGCCGGAAAAACTGATCCGTCGCGCGCTCGAGATCGATCCGCGCAACCTGAAGGCGCTGGCGCTGCTCGGAACCATTTATTTCGATCGCCAGGACTACGCGTCGGCCATCGCCGAGTGGCAGAAGGTGGTCGCGCTGGTGCCGCCGGAATCGCCGGTCGCCAGCGGCATCCAGGGCAGCATCCGCGATGCCGAGAGCCGGATGGGTGCCGGCGCAGGCGCGCCGGCGAAAGTCGCTGCGGCCGCGGACGCGTCGATCACGGGCATCGTGTCGATCGATCCGGCGTACGGCGGCAGGTTCACGCCGACCGACACCGTGTTCGTCTTCGCGCGCGCCGAGCGGGGGCCGAAAATGCCGCTGGCCATCCTGCGCAAGACGGTTGCCGACCTGCCGCTGCGCTTCACGCTGGACGACAGCATGGCGATGTCGCCGAACTTCAGGCTGTCGCAGCAGACGCGTGTCGTGGTTGGCGCGCGGGTTTCGAAAAGTGGCGATGCCATGCCGCGCGCCGGTGACCTGCAGGGGCTGAGCGAACCGATGGCACCCGGAGGACGGGATGTTAGGATCCTGATCAATTCGGCGGTCGATTGAACGGCTGTCGCGCGATCCGGCTGCACGACAGCGGCCTCTCGCAATATCAGGAGGAGGCGCGTCCCATGAACATGCAGTCAGCCAGACGCACGGTGGCGACGACAGTGCTGGTCGCCATGGCTGCCGTGTCCGGCCGGGTCGCTGCCGACGACGATCTGCGCCACCTGATCGACGACGCGCGCAAGGCTTCGGCCCAGATCCTCACGCAGATCCGCGGCGAGGTGATCAAGGAACTGGAGCGCAGTGGCCCGCTCAGGGCCATGGTGGTCTGCAAGTACAGTGCGCCGGAAATCACCTCGACGATTTCCCGCCAGACCGGCATGCGCGTCACGCGCGTCGCGCTGCGGGTGCGCAATCGCGCACTTGGCGAAGCCGATCCGTGGGAGCAGCAGGCGCTTCTCGATTTCGAGAAACGCCTTGCCAAAGGTGAGACGGTCGACACGATGGAAGCATCGGAGATCGTCAATGAACCTGCCGGCCGCGTGTTCCGCTATGTCAAGGCGATTCCCATGGGGCAGCCCTGCATGAACTGCCATGGCCCGGTTTCGGGGCTTTCCGAGGCGGTCAAGGCGCATCTCGTCAGCGAATATCCGTTCGACCGTGCGGTCGACTTCCAGGTGGGACAGATACGGGGTGCCGTGTCGATCAAGAAGTCCCTCTGATCCCGGACGGCGCCGGCTGCTGGAACTGCTGGCCGGCGTGTCGCTGGCGGGGGCGACGTCCGGCTGCGGCAGGCGGAATCCGTCGGTGCTCGAG
>DATCUL010000286.1:0-6715 GCA_036567405.1 Methyloversatilis sp.
CCTAAGGGGTAGGTACAGGTTCGATTCCTGTCGGGGCTACCAACGGCACTTCCACGCCAGTCCGAACACATCCCCAAAATCCACGAAAGCCACCTGCGTACTGCCTCGCAGGCCGGCGCACACGTCGGCTGCTCCGGAACATCCGTTCGAGGCGGGGGCATACCAAGGGGGGCTGGGCGGCAGCGCACGTCAGGTACTGCCGGGCACGAGCGCGGACCAGCGAAAAGCACAGAACAGTGTCTGATCGTGGACGGTCATGAAGATCGCGCGGACCGTCCCCGGCTTTCAGACGCTTGCTCGCGAGTCGCGGGCACAGCGTCGAGCGCACTTCACCCCAGACATCCGGGGCCCTGCATCCTGTCTGCCGCACTGGCCGCATCAACTGTGTCCTGCTCCGGCTTGACCATTGTCAACCACAAAACCGACTCTCAGAGGCAATTTACATCAGCGTGAATTTGCATCATTTTGGCTGCTTGCTGCATCTTTTCGATTGGGCAATCATGAGCTTTCATCTTATTTCCCGGGATTGGTTAAAAGCACTCCGCCACCACCCCGACAACAGTCTATTTGCATAAATTTTGCACAATAAAATCAATCGTCATCAAATCGACTGAAAAAATAGCTTTTGCATAAATCTTCGGGCAACGGACTTCACAACACAGGGGGCACGAGTTGCATGCCCGCTGAAATATCGAAGGACTCAAAGTCGCTGAAGACTGGAAAAAGCGGCGTCAAGCACGCACGGGGAAAAGGATGGGGCCGGTCCAAACCGAGAACCGCAACGGAAGACGATGAAATTGCATGACCGGATCGGTCAACCAGAAAGCTCACGACTATCACCGGTCAATTCACAGGCGCCACCGAGCCACGAGCTCGAGCCATCGAATATAGAGAAGCACGGAATATCATAAACATCAGCCACGAGCCCCAACAAAAAACAAATACAAAACTTCCGATGGCCAGAAAAACTTCATCCATTGATTCCGGCAGGATCTCCGCGAAACCCGAATCGACCAGAAAGATCTTCATCAAGACAATCTGGCCGTTTCTGGTCATCATTGGCGTTCTTCTGGGTGCGATGGCGATCAGCCTGGAACTGATGTCATCGGTACGCGCCTACGTTGGCGCAGAGAGCCTCTGGTCGAAAAGCCAGAAGCAGGCTGTAATTCATTTAATGTCTTACGTTTCCAGTGGAAACGAAAAAGAATATCAGGATTTTCTTCATGCCTTGTCCATACCGCTTGGAGACAACAAGGCTCGCCTTGCGATGGAGAAAAAAATCCCTGATCAAGCACAAGCCGAGCGCGGATTTCTTGATGGTGGAAACCACCCCGATGACGTGGGTGGAATGATTCACCTGTTTCTCCTCTTCGAACGCACCCCCCTCATGAATGAGTCGATCAAGGCCTGGAAACTGGCTGACGAGCAAATATTCACCCTGCTCAGCCATGCGGAATCCATGCATTCGAAAATGAAAATTAACGGCCTGGACCGGGTGGAACGGGCGGAGTTCCTGCAAGAGCTGTTCAAGATAAACTCGACCATCAGCATTCATGAGGATGCGTTCTCTCGCGCTATCGGGGAATCATCCATCCACGCCAAGAAGCTGATCGTATCGCTTCTTCTTTCCCTGACTCTCCTGTTGTTTCCGATTGGATTGATCTTTACTTACCGATTGGTGAAACTGCGCCAGGCATCCATGGAGGAGGTAGCCAAAGAACGCGGGACCTTGCGAACCCTGATCGACACCCTGCCTGATCTTGTTTGGCTGAAAGACGAGAACGGAAAATACCTTGGCTGCAATTCCCGTTTCGAGAAGTTTTTCGGGGCGCGACAGGAAGAGATTATCGGCAAGACGGATTACGATTTCGTATCCAAGGAACTGGCGGACTTCTTTCGCGAACATGACCGCAAGGCAATGGAAAGCAACAGTCCTTCCATCAACGAGGAAGAGGTTGTCTTTTCTTCAGACGGACATCGGGAGTTGCTTGAAACAACAAAGGTCCCGATACGCGATTCATCGGGTGAACTGATTGGTGTCCTCGGGATCGGGCACGACATTACTGCCAAACGATTGGCTGAGAAGGTCTCCGAAAATCACAGACGAGATCTGGAGGACAAGGTTCAGGAACGCACGGCAGCGCTATCGATAGCAAAGGAGGCGGCAGAAGCAGCAAATGTCGCCAAAAGCGCATTCCTTGCCAACATGAGTCACGAAATCCGTACTCCACTGAACGGCATCATGGGAATGGCCTACATCATGCGCCGATCCGGAATTCCAGCCGAACAGGCAGAACGGCTCGACAAGATCGAGCAATCCAGCCAGCATCTCCTCGAACTGATCAATTCCATTCTCGATCTATCAAAGATAGAGGCCGGAAAATTCGCCGTTGAAGCAATCGACGTTAACGTAGACAGCATTGTCGCAAATGTCATCTCCATCGTAGCGGAAAGAGTGCAGGAAAAGAATATCGCGCTGATCATCGAGAAAGAAGCGCTTCCTCGCCATCTGCTTGGCGACCCGACACGGATTCAGCAAGCGCTTCTGAACTACGTCACCAATGCGGTCAAGTTCACCGAGGCAGGAAAAATCACGTTGCGCACCAAGGTCGCGGAAGATGCACCGGACAGTGCGCTCCTCCGGTTCGAAGTCGAGGATACCGGTATCGGTATTTCTGCAGAAACCGTTTCCCGGCTCTTCACGTCATTCGAACAGGCAGACAGTTCGACAACACGCAAATACGGCGGCACGGGACTCGGCCTTGCGATCACCAGGCGACTGGCTGAACTCATGGACGGTGAGGCTGGAGTCGAGAGTGCCCCAGGGGTCGGCAGCTGTTTCTGGTTCACGGTGAGGATGAAGAAGGAAGCTGCGGCAGGGGGCGCCACTCCAACGGCGAGCGCTGATAACGAAAAACTGCTCAGCGAACGTTGTGCAGGGCGAAAGGTGCTGATCGTCGACGATGAACCCATCAATCGGGAAATCGCACAAATGCTTCTTGATGACGTCGGGCTTCAGACGGATATGGCGGAGAACGGTGCCGAAGCCTTAACGAAGGCCCGGGAGACGGCTTACGATCTGATACTCATGGACATGCAGATGCCCAATATCGACGGACTTGAGGCAACGAGGCAATTACGACAGCACATCGCTTACCGTGACACACCCATCATCGCAATGACCGCCAATGCGTTTTCCGCAGACCGGAATCGATGCATCGATGCCGGCATGAACGATTTCCTGACGAAGCCTTTCGTTCCGGAAAATCTTTATGGAATGGTTCTGAAGTGGCTGGACCACGGCGACGGCTAAAAATTCCGCGCATTCAGGAAAGCGCAGCTCACCTGCACTGTTCCGTTCCCGGAATGATGCGAATTTCTTTGTGAAGCCCACCGATAAAACTCATTCTTCAACTTGAAAAATGATCCGCCCGCACTCTCGCCGGACTGGACTGAGAGAGAACACCGCGATTGAAGCCGTTGAGATTGCCTGGTCAGATGCGCAGTTCCCGGTCGATCGACCAGGTCGGAATGTTCCGGTACATCCGCAGACCTGCAGGCGTCATCCTTTTCACCAATCTTTCGCCAATCCATTCGAGAGCAGAGAATCCGCCCTGCCGACGCTGATCGACAAGCGGTGATGCCATGACCCGGTTCGCCGCGGCGCCCGTCCGGCGACGCGGCCGTTCCTCGCGACAGGCGCGGAACAGCCCGCCGCACATTCGACAGGAGACACGACCATGCGCCGTTTCAACCGATATCGGGCGCTCGCGCTGGCGGGCTGCCTCTTGCGCTTGTGCGCCGGACACGCCGCCAGCGCTGCCGAGCCGGCCAACACGCGCGCCGAATTCGGCCAATGGGGTGTCGAGACGCAATACATCGCGCCCGACATCGCGCCGGGCGACGACTTCTACCGCCATGTGAACAAGGGCTGGCTGGATAGCGCGCAGATTCCAGCCGGCTTTCCCATGACCGGCGCCTTCATCGATCTGGCGCTGCGCACCGAAAAGCAGGTGCAGGCCATCATCGACGAGGTCAGGGCGCAGCCGTCTGCGCCCGGCACGCCGGCGCAGCAGATCGCCGACATGCACGCCAGCTACATGGACATGGCGCGGCGCAACGCACTGGGCAGCAGCATGCTGCTGCCCGAACTGGCGGACATCCTGAACGTGACCGACCGGCGCGAGATCGCCCGCCGCATGGGCGGCATCGGCTACACCTCCATCGTCGACGCCAGCGTGGTGCAGGATTCCGACCGCCCGGAACGCTATGCACTCACGCTTGAACAGAGTGGGCTGGGTCTGCCGGGACGCGACTACTACCTGAAGAAGGGCGAACCCTACGCAGGATTCCGCGTCGCCTACGCCGGCTACATCGAAGGCGTGTTCGCGCGCGCCGGCGTGCCGGACAGCAAGACCCGGGCAGCCGCCATACTCGCCTTCGAAACCGCCATCGCCCGCGCGCACTGGACGCCGGCGATGGAACGCGATGCCGTGCGCAACCATCATCCGATGTCCCTGCGTGCGCTGCAGCGTCATGCGCCGGGCTTCGACTGGCCCGCCTTCCTCGGCGCCGCCGGATTCGGCGACGTCGGACGCGTGGACCTCAGGAACGACAGCGCGATCAAGACCATGGCAGCGCTGTTCGCCCGGACGCCGGTCGACACGCTGCGCGCCTACACCGCGTTCCACTATCTGGACAATCAGGCCCCGTTGCTGTCGGACGACTGGGTCGATGCCCATTTCGACCTGTACAGCCGCCGCCTCGCCGGCATCGACGAGCAGCGCCCGCTGGACAAGCGGGCGCTGGATTTCCTCAACCACACGCTGGGCGAACCCCTGGGCAAACTGTATGTGGAACGCTATTTCTCGCAGCAGGCCAGAACCGAAATCGGCCGTCTGGTGAAATTCCTGCGGCTGGCCTTCCGCGAACGGCTGGCCCGCATCGACTGGATGGACCCACGTACCCGCGCCCGGGCGGTCGCCAAACTGGATGCCATCACCACGAAGATCGGCGCACCGGACAGATGGCACGACTACGGCACGATGCTCATCACCAAGGACGACCTGGTCGGCAACGTGCGACGGTACGCGCAATGGGTACAGCAGGACGCGCGCGCCAGACTCGACGAACCGGTACGCCGCTGGGAGTGGGACCCGACACTGATGCCGCAGGTGATCAACGCCTACTTCAATCCGAACGGCGCAGAGATCGTTTTTCCGGCGGCCATCCTGCAACCGCCCTTCTTCGATCCCGCAGCCGACCCGGCGGTCAATTTCGGCGCCATCGGCATGGTCATCGGCCACGAACTGGGACACGGTTTCGACGATCAGGGCAGCCGCTACGACGGCACCGGCGCGCTGCGCAACTGGTGGGGCGACAAGGCACGCCGCAACTTCGAACGGCGCACCGCCCGGCTGGTGGCGCAGTACGACCGCTACTCGCCACTGCCCGGCCTGAACGTGAATGGCCGGCTGACCCTGGGCGAGAACATCGGCGACCTGGGCGGAATGATGATCGCCTGGAGCGGCTACCGGACCTTCGTCGCCACCGAATACCGGGGCGAGGCACCGGTCATCGACGGTTTCTCCGGCAATCAGCGCTTCTTCCTCGGTTACGCGCAACTGTGGCGCTCGCTGACGACCGAAGGCTTTCTGCGTCAGACCACGCTGACCGACCCGCATAGCCCGGACGAATTCAGGGTCAATGGCGTACTGCGCAATTTCGCTCCCTGGTACGACACCTTCCTCATCACGCCGGCGAACGCGCTCTACCTCGCACCGGAGGAGCGCGTCAGCATCTGGTAGGCCGCCCGCATGCCGCCTTGGTTGCAGCTTTCAGGACCGCCACCTCAAGTCGGCGCCGTCCGTGCCGATGTCACTTAAGTCGTATAACAACCGATATAAAGGACACAGGCAAACATGGGAGCACGTACGCTGCGGCAAGACGATATTGCCGTGTGGGTCGCCCTTTCGGCCAGCGCCGCCTGCGCCGCCGTCACCGCATTTCAACCGGCGGACTGGCCGGTCCGTGCTCTGCTCGGGCTCATCATCGTCAGCCTGGTGCTGTCGCAGATACTCGGCCGCAAGGCGCGCGCACGCTATGCGGCACGGCAGGCCGAACGCATGGCGAACATCGACCGCAATGTCAGCGAATACGACGACCTGTGCGCCGCACTCGCCACCGGCAGCCGGGAGCAGTTCCAGCGCCTGACCGGATCGCTCGACCAGACGCAGGACATCGTTGCCAGCGCCGCATCCAGCCTGCGCGAAACGAACGGCCGGTCGCGCCTGCGCGACATGGTCGAGGAACTGCAGACTCTCGCCAACGACGAAGAGCAGGCCCGGCGGCGCACCGACATCGAAACCTTCGCCAGCGGCACACAGGCCGCGCTGTCGGATTTCGTCGCCACCGTCGAACAGCTCAGCGCCGGCAGCAGCGCAATCGCCGAGCGCTTCGACCACGTGCGACTCAAGCTCAACCAGGTGCGCGGGCTGATCGGGCACGTCAATGACATCAACCGTCAGACCGAACTGCTGGCGCTGAATGCCGCGATCGAGGCAGCCCGCGCCGGAGAGGCGGGGCGGGGCTTTGCCGTGGTGGCCGACGAAGTGCGCAAGCTGGCGCAGCGCACCGAAAAATTCAGCACCGAAATCAGCGTGCTGCTCGGCGACGTGCATGGCGCAATCACCGAAGCCGGCGAAGTCGTCGCCAC
>DATCUL010000287.1:0-1881 GCA_036567405.1 Methyloversatilis sp.
GTTGTAGCCGAGGATGCCGTTGAGCTCGTTCTCGCTGGCGGCCTTCAGGACGGCGTTGACCTCGTCGACCGTGGTGGCGCGCTTGGCGCTGAAGGTCAGGTCGACCACCGACACGTTGATGGTCGGCACGCGCATCGCGAAACCGTCCAGCTTGCCGTTCAGTTCCGGCAGCACCAGACCGACTGCAGCCGCAGCGCCGGTCTTGGTCGGGATCATCGACTGCGTGGCGCTGCGCGCGCGGCGCAGGTCTTCGTGATAGACGTCAGTCAGCACCTGATCGTTGGTGAAAGCGTGGATGGTGGTCATCAGGCCGGTATCGACGCCGATCTTGTCGTTCAGCGGCTTGACCAGCGGCGCCAGGCAGTTGGTGGTGCAGCTGGCATTCGAAATGACGGTGTCGGAGGCCTTGAGCACGCTGTGGTTCACGCCATAGACGACGGTAGCATCGACATCCTTGCCGCCCGGGGCGGAAATGATCACCTTCTTCGCGCCGCCCTTCAGGTGGGCCGAAGCCTTTTCTTTGGTGGTGAAGAAACCGGTGCACTCCATCACCACGTCGACGCCGAGTTCGCCCCACGGCAGTTCGGCCGGGTTGCGGTTGGCCAGCACGCGGATCTTGTCGCCGTTGACCACCATGTAGTCGCCATCGACGCTGACCGTGCCCGGGAACTTGCCGTGGGCGGTGTCGTACTGCGTCAGGTGCGCATTGGTCTTCGGGTCGCCGAGGTCGTTGATGGCGACGATCTCGATGTCGTGGCGCTTGCCGCCTTCGTAGTGCGCACGCAGCACATTGCGGCCGATACGCCCGTAACCATTGATGGCAACCTTGATCGTCATTTCTGCAACTTCCTTTCCAGTGGGTATGGAGTCAAATGAAACCTGCTTATTGTGCAGTGCAGCTTTTGGCCGCGCTGCGCCGTAGTTGGCATCCTCTGCGGATCATTTGCCGAGCAGCTGCCGTGCAGCCTGCGCGACAGCGTCGGCGGTGATGCCGAACGTCTTGTAAAGCTCGCCGGCCGGAGCCGATTCGCCGAAGCGGTCGAGTCCGATCACCGCGCCTTCAAGTCCTACGTATTTGCGCCACAGGTCGGTCACGCCGGCCTCCACAGCGACGCGCGGAATGCCGCGCGGCAGCACCTGGTCGCGCCAGGCTGCATCCTGACGGTCGAACACCGATGTCGATGGCATCGACACCACGCGTACCGCAATGCCTTCGGCTGCCAGCGTCTTCTGAGCCGCCAGCGCCAGCGACACTTCGGATCCGGTCGCGATCAGCACGGCTTCCGGCTTGCCGGCCGCTTCCGACAGCACGTAGGCACCGCGTGCGATGGCGGCGGTCGTGGCTGCGTCGCGTGCGGTGTGCGGCAGGTTCTGGCGCGAGAACAGCAGCGAACTGGGGCCGTCGGCACGCTTGAGTGCGAACGCCCAGGCGACTGCCGATTCCACCGTGTCGCACGGACGCCAGACATCCATGTTGGGCATCAGACGCAGCGTTGCGGCCTGTTCCACCGGCTGATGGGTCGGACCGTCTTCACCCAGGCCGATCGAGTCGTGCGTGAACACGAACAGCTGGCGCACCTTCATCAGTGCGGCCATGCGCAGTGCGTTGCGCGCGTACTCGGAGAACATCAGGAAGGTGGCGGTGTAGGGAATGAAGCCGCCGTGCAGCGCGATGCCGTTGGCGATGGCCGCCATGCCGAATTCGCGCACGCCGTAATAGAGGTAGTTGCCGCCCGAGTTGTCGGCCGATATGCCCTTCGAACCCGACCACAGCGTGAGGTTGGAGCCGGCCAGGTCGGCCGAGCCGCCGAGCAGTTCCGGCAGCGCCGGTGCGAAGGCTTCGATGCAGTTCTGGCTGGCCTTGCGGCTGGCGATGTTCTC
>DATCUL010000288.1:0-1513 GCA_036567405.1 Methyloversatilis sp.
TTCGAACCGTCCGCGCTGCCGACGCTGCCGCCCGATCTGGCAGGTGTGCGCATCGCGCTGGCGCGCGACGAGGCCTTCTGTTTCGTCTATCCGGCCAACATCGACTGCCTGCAGGCGATGGGCGCGCACATCGTCGAATTCTCGCCGCTTGCCGACGCCGCGCTGCCCGACTGCGACGCCGTGTGGCTGCCGGGCGGCTATCCGGAGCTGCATGCCGCGCGCTGGCAGGCCAATGCCGCGATGCATGCCGCGCTGCGCGCGCATCATTCGGCCGGCAAGCCGATGCTGGCCGAATGCGGCGGCATGATGAGCCTGTTCGGAACACTGACCGACAAGGCGGGCGTCACGCACGTGGCGGCGGCACTGCTGCCCGGTGCGGTGCGCATGCAGGCGCGGCTGGCCGCGCTCGGGACGCAGCAGGTCGACCTGCCGGAAGGCCGGCTGCGCGGCCATACTTTCCACTTCTCGACGGCCGACACGCCGCTGCCCGCGATCGCGCAGGCGGTCACGCCGGACGGGCGCGCGGGCGAGGCGGTGTATCGCAGCAACCGGCTGACCGCGAGCTATGTACATCTGTATTTCCCGTCGAATCCGGCAGCGGTGGCGGCACTGTTCGCGCCCGGACCATGAGCGGCGCGGGCGAAGGGAGCGCGATGAACGACCTCGATGAAAGACTGCCGGACATCGGCGACACCGCCGGTGCGGCGCACGGCTACGACGACGACGCGCGCAGCGCCGTCTATCGGGTGATCGCCGAGCGGCGCGACATGCGCCACTTCCGTCGCGACCCGGTCGATGCGCAGGTGCTGCGGCGCCTGCTGTGGGCGGCGCATCACGCGCCCAGCGTCGGCTACATGCAGCCCTGGCGCTTCATGCGCATCACCGACAGCGCGCTGCGCACGGCCATCCACGCGCTGGTCGAGGAAGAACGGCTGGCCACCGCGCGCGCGCTCGGCGAACGCGAGGAGCAGTTCATGCGGCTCAAGGTCGAGGGCGTGCTCGACTGCGGCGAGCTGCTGGTCGCTGCACTGTGCGATGGCCGCGACAAGCATGTGTTCGGCCGGCGCACGCTGCCGGAAATGGATCTGGCGTCGTGCGCCTGCGCCATCCAGAACATGTGGCTGGCGGCGCGGGCCGAGGGGCTGGGCATGGGCTGGGTGTCGATCTTCGATCCGCACAAGCTGGCGGCGCTGCTGCGCATGCCGGGCGATGCCCGTCCGGTCGCGGTGCTGTGCATCGGCCATGTCGACGCGTTCTACCGGGCGCCGATGCTGGAACTCGAAGGCTGGGCCACGCGCCTGCCCGAAGGCGTGCTGATGGGCGAGAACGTCTGGCCGCAGCCGCCGGAGGCTGCGGCGTGAGCGTGCTGCCGCCCTTTGCGCTGCGGGTCGTCTGTGCGCTCGCGGGCGTGCTGCTCGACCGGCTGCTCGGCGAGCCGCGGCGCGCACATCCGCTGGTCGCCTTCGGCCGGCTGGCCGGCTGGTTGCAGACGCACGTCAATCCGGCCGCCCGG
>DATCUL010000289.1:0-6475 GCA_036567405.1 Methyloversatilis sp.
CGCGGCCGCGGCTGGAGCGGCTGCAGGCGGCGACCCAGCGCCTGGCGCATTCCACTCACCAGATGCTCGCGCTGGCGCGCTCGTCGCGCGACGCGCTGTCGGCCGAGGAAAGCACGCGCCGGCCGGTGGAACTGGGTTCGCTGTTCGAGGACGGTGCGTCCGACTTCATCGACGCCGCGCTGGCCCGCCGGATCGACCTCGGCTTCGAAGCCGCGCCGGCGCGGGTCAATGGTTCGGACTGGATGCTGCGCGAACTGCTGGCCAACCTGCTCGACAACGCCATCAAGTACACGCCGGCCGGTGGCCACGTCACCGCGCGCTGTGGCACCGACGACACCGGTGCCGCCTGGCTGGAAGTCGAGGACGACGGGCCTGGCATTCCGGAGGAAGAGCGGCAGCGCGTGTTCGAGCGCTTCTACCGGCTCGGCGACAGCGGTGTCGAGGGCACCGGACTCGGCCTCGCCATCGTGCGAGAGGTGGCCGAGCGCCACGACGCGGTCATCGGTTTGGATGCCGGTGCAGAAGGGCGCGGTACACGCATACGGATCACCTTCCGCGCGCCGCACTGACGAAGCAGTTTTCGGTTTGTCAGGTTACTGAAGGGAAGGCGGAACTAAGGTCCGCGCATTCCCGTCATCCGGCCTGCATTCATGCGCATCGCTGCCGTCCAGTCCGCGTCCTCTCCCTTACCGCATTCCTCGCCTGTCTCCCCAAGACGCCCGGCGCTCATCATTGCGCTGCACTGGGCAACCGTGCTCGCACTGCTCGCGGCCACCGCGCTCGTACTGACCCGCGAGGGCGTCGAGGCGAAGCCACTGCGCACCTTTCTGCTGGACGGACACCGCAGCTTCGGCCTGATCGTGCTGTGCGCCGCGTTTGCCCGTCTGGCGGCTCGCATCCTCCATTACCCGCTCGGCAGCCTGTCTTCGCTGCCACGTCCGCTCCGGATCGCCGCTGACGCGACCCACGCGCTGCTTTATGTATTGCTGTTCACGCTGCCCTTGCTCGGTCTGGCGCTGTCCGGCGCGCGCGGCAATCCGGTCACGCTGTTCGGTCTGGGAACGCTGCCGGCGCTGCTTCAACGCGATCTCGATCTGGCAGATGTACTCGCCGACTACCACGTGTGGGCGGCCTGGGCGCTGCTCGCACTGGTCAGCCTGCATGCGTTCGCAGCGCTCTGGCATCACTTCGTGCATCGCGATCCAGTGCTGACCGCGATGCTGCCGGCACGCTCCACCCGCGCCCGGTCCGACCTTTCCCTTCGCAACCCTGACTCGACCACGGTATGAAAAACAAACCAAACAGTGCGTTTCCCGGCCTGCGTGCCGGCATCGCAAGGCGATGCGCCACCCTGCTGCTGGCTTCGGCCGGCCTGTTCGCCGGCGGCATGCAGTCCGCTCACGCCCTGCCCAGTTTCGCCCGCCAGACCGGGCAGGACTGCGCGGCCTGTCACGTTGGCGCCTACGGTCCGCAACTGACGCCGGCCGGTGTCCGCTTCAAGATCGGCGGTTACACCGATACCGATGGCAAGGACGGCAAGGTTCCGCTGTCCGGCATGCTCGTGGGCGGGTTCACGCACACGAAGAAGAAGCAGGACGAAGCGCCCACCGTCCACACCGACCGCAACAACAACACCACACTGGACGAAGCGTCGCTGTTCGTCGCCGGCCGGCTGGCCGAGAACCTTGGCGCCTTCATCCAGTGGACCTATGACGGCACCGAGCACCACAGTGCGCTCGATCACGTCGATGTGCGCGCCGCCCGAACCTTCGATGTCGGTGGCAAGGACACGGTGTTCGGCATTTCGGTCAACAACAATCCGGGCGTGCAGGATCCGTTCAACACCATGCCGGTCTGGGGCTTCCCCTACACCAGTTCCGCAGTCGGCTTCGGCGGCGGTGACGCGGCAACCCTGATCAACGGCGGGCTCGAGCACCGGGTGATCGGCGCGTCGGCCTACGCCTTCTGGGACAATTCGCTGTATGCCGAAATCGGCACCTACCGCGCGCTGTCGCAGTCGATCCAGGCCGATACCGGTCAGCATCGCTCGGGCGACATGGGACGGCTGGACGGTGACACGGTCTACTGGCGGCTGGCCTGGATGCAGGACTGGAAGCAGCAGTCATTCACCGCCGGCGTGTTCGGCTTCGATACTGCCATCCAGCCCGACCGCATCAGCAGCGGCCCGCAGAATCACTACCATGACGTGGGTGTGGATGCCTCGTACCAGTTCCTCGGCACGCGCAAGCACGTCGGCACGATCTACACCAGCTACATCCACGAGAACCAGCGACGCAACGACCTGTTCACCAAGGGTGAGGCGACCAATCGCACCGGCCATCTCAACGAGTTCCGGATCAATGCCAGCTACTACTTCGACCAGACCTGGGGTGTGAGCGCCGGCCGCTTCATCACCCGGGGCAGCCGCGACACATTGCTGTATTCGGACGGCTATGCCAACGGTTCGCCCAACACCACGGGCTCGGTGTTCCAGGCCGACTGGACGCCGTTCGGCAAGGAGGACTCATGGGGTGCGCCGTGGGCCAACCTGAGGCTGGGCGTGCAATACACGCTGTTCGACAAGTTCAATGGCGCACGTCACAACTACGATGGCAACGGTCGTGATGCGAAGGACAACAACACGCTGTTCCTGTTCGCGTGGACCTCGTTCTGAAGACCATGGCGCTCATGAAAAAACGAATGATTGTTCCGGTGCGCCTGCTGTACGGACTTTGTCTGATGACGCTGGCCGGCGCCGCCGTGCCGGCGCACGCGGCGGGTGACATCCACCGCGGTGAAGATGTCTTCGCGCAGGAATGCGCCGAATGCCACAGCGTGCGCGAGGGCAAGAACAAGAAGGGCCCGTCGCTGTTCGCCATCGTCGGCCGCAAGGCCGCCAGCATCGGCGACGTGGTCTATTCGGATGCGCTCAGGCAGTCCGGCCTGACGTGGAACGCGACCTCGCTCGACAGCTACATCGCCGCCCCGCGCAAGGCGGTGCCGAACGGCAAGATGAAGTATGACGGCCTGGGCGACGCAAAAGCGCGCGAAGACCTCGTTGCCTATCTTGCAACCCTGCACTGACGCAGGGCTGCAAAGGGCAATGGGCAGTTGGCGGTGGTGCCACCCTGCGGTGGCGCCACCGTTTTTTTTCAGCGTGCGTCGCTGTCGCCATTCCTGTTCCCGTTGCCGCCCGGCCTGACGCGCCGGAGCAGACTGCCTATGCCGCGGCTGACCTGTTCGGGGAAGTGGCTGGCGGTCCATGCGAACACGCCGTACTTGATCAGCTTGCCCAGCAGCAGGGCGATGAACACGCCGGCATAGTCCTGTCGTACCGCGCCGAACAGCAGCAGCGCGGGTGTCTGCGGCAATGGCGACAGCGCGATCAGGAACAGTGCGAACACGCCATAGCGGGCGACCCAGTCGGCCGTGCCGGCCCATGATTCGCTGTGTCCGAGTTCCGGGAAGTGGGCGTACAGCTCGTTCCAGCCGAGATGGTGAAAGATGTAGATCAGCGCCGTGGCGCCAAGTGCGCTGCCCAGCGCCGACACGCTGGCGATCGCGCTCCATTTTCTTGCCGCCAGCAGCGTGGCGGGGACGACCACTGCGGTGACCGGATAGGCGGCACTGAGCGTGCCGGCGAACGACAGCGCGGCACAGGCGACGACGATGCGGCGTCCTGCGGCGGCATAACCGAGCAGCCGGTGCAGCAGTTCTTCGAGCCCGTTGACCGTCATGCGGGCGAATTCCGGAGTGTTGGCATTTCAATTGCGGGCAAGCGTCCGCAGCCTGCGTTGACTGCGCACGTTTGCGTGGACGAACGAAATGGCGGCCCGCGGGCCGCCATCCTGTGTTACCGGTAAAACGGGTCTGCTTACTTTGCGCCCGCGGCGCACTTCTTCACGAAGGCATTCTTGGCGGCGCCAGCCAGCGGCTTGCCATCCTTGCTGACCGCCTTGGTCGCGCATTCGGCCATCGCCGCTTCCTTGTGGGCGGCTGCCTCGCACTTCTTCATGAACGAGTTTCTGGCGGCGCCGGCCAGCGGCTTGCCGTTCTTGTCCATTGCCTTGGCTTCGCATCCGGATGCGGCGCCCGCGTCGGCCGGGGCTTGCGCGAATACGGCGTTCGCGGCGAACAGACAGGTCAGTGCAGCGGCTGCAATCAGTTTCGACATGTGAATCTCCTTTGGGCTATTGCCTTGCCGCGAGGTGCGGTTGCACTTCGGGCTCCGGCGGGGAATCAAGCATTCAGCGCATCGGTGAAGTGCAGGTACGGCATCGTATCCGGCCCGATGCGGATTCGGTGAACTTCGGTGGCGCCGCCGGCCTTGACCAGCACGGTGTAGGCGCCATGTGCAAACGGACCGACCATGCTGGCACCGTGCAGCGCCAGCAACGCCTGGTCGCGCCCGCGCTCGTCGATCACCCGGACGCGGGCGCGCACGCCCTGTCCGGTGACGTCGAGCGCCGGCGCCGCCAGCGCGAAGGTGTGCCGGTAGGCCGCCTGTCCCGACGTGGTGCGCATGTCGTCGGCGCGTGCGCTGTCGTTCGTCTGTTCGGTGGGCGTGCGGGCGCTGTCCTCGTCACCGGTCGCGGGGGCCGCGTTCGCATTGATCGCGAACAGCGTCGCCGCCAGGTGGAGGAAGTTGCGCAGCACGCGTCTCGAGGTCCGTTTCCTGCCTTTCATGAGCGTCTCCAGTTCAGCCGAGTTCGATCGGAACGAAAATGCGTGCTTCGTCGCGCTGCACCAGCAGGGCTGCGTGTCGCCCGCCGGCGCCGAGCAGCTTGCGCAGTTCGTCGGCGCTGGCCACCGGCCGGCCATTGACCGCCAGAATCACGTCGCCCTGCTGTATGCCGGCGCGCGCCGCCGGGCCGGCGGCGTCGAGCACCAGCAGACCGCCATTGACCTCGGCCTGGCGCTGTTCTTCGCGGCTGAGCGGACGCACCGCGACACCGAAGCTCGCGCGCTCCGGCTGGCCGGCGTCCTCGCTGGCCACCTGGGTGGCCTTCATTTCACCGATGGTGACCGTCACGTCGTGGTCGTGGCCCTTGCGCCAGACGCCCAGAGTCACGGACTTGCCCGGTGCCACGGCGGCAATCTTCGGCGGCAGTTCGGCCGATGAGCCGACCGCCTCGCCGTTGATGCGGACGATCACGTCGCCGGCTTCGAGCCCGGCCTTCGCCGCCGGCCCGTCGGTGTCGACCCGGGACACCAGTGCGCCACGCGCGGCTTCGAGCCCGAAAGATTCGGCCAGCGCCTGATCCACGTCCTGCACCGCGACACCGAGCCGGCCGCGCGTTACCTTGCCGTGTGCGAGCAGTTGGTCCTTCACCTGGGCGGCGACGTTGATCGGAATCGCGAACGACAGGCCCTGGTAGCCGCCGGAGCGGCTGTAGATCTGCGAATTGATGCCGACCACCTCGCCGCGCAGATTGAGCAGCGGACCACCCGAGTTGCCCGGATTGATCGCGACGTCGGTCTGGATGAAGGGCACATAGCCTTCGTCCGGCAGCGAACGCGACTTGGCCGACACGATGCCGGCGGTCACGCTGTTCTCGAAGCCGAAGGGTGCGCCGATCGCCAGCACCCATTCGCCGACATGGGTCTGTGCCGGGTCGCCGAGTGCAACGGTGGGCAGGTCATGAGCGTCGATGCGCAGCACGGCGACGTCGGTCGCCTTGTCGATGCCGACCACTTTGGCGCTGAATTCACGCTTGTCGGTCAGCTTGACCGTCACCCGGCTGGCGTCTGCCACCACGTGTGCGTTGGTCAGGATGATGCCGTCGGCGCTGACGATGAAGCCCGAGCCCATGCCGTGCGTGATCTGCGCACCCTGCGGCGCCTGCATCTGCGGGCCGAAGTGGCGGAAGAACTCGTAGAACGGATCGTTCGGGTCGATGTTGCCGAACGGTGACTGACCGCGCATCGCGGTCTTCACCGTACCTTCGACGCTGATGTTCACCACGGCCGGACCGCAGCGTTCGACGATGTTCTGGAAGTTCGGCAGTACGGCCATCGCTGCCGGACTGGCGGTGGGCGCCAGCGCGTTTGGCGCGGCGGACGTCGACATGGCCGGCGCCGATTCGGCGTGTGCCGAGTGGATGGGCTGGGCCGCTTCGTAGCCACCGAAAAAGAGCGCAGCCACCGCGACGGCAACGCCCGAAAGCTTGAGTGCCTGAGTCTTCATTGCGAGCTCCTTCAACGCTTGCGGGCAGAAGGCGCCCGCGACGGTTGCACTCTAGCCAGACCAGACTTAACGCAGACTTAAGACGCGCCGGTTGTTGTTTCGCCAGGAAATCCGACCGAAACGAGCAGGCCGCCGTGCGGCGAATCGCCCAGCACCAGCGTGGCGCCGTGTCGTTCGGCGATGCTGCGCGCGATCGCCAGTCCGAGTCCGCTGCCCGGCTGGTCGGCGCCGGCCCGGCGATAGAAGCGGTCGAGCACGCGTTCGCGTTGGTCGGGCGGAATGCCCGGT
>DATCUL010000290.1:0-3513 GCA_036567405.1 Methyloversatilis sp.
CGGCCAGCGGGTCGAGCCCGGCTCGCATCTGCCCGGCAAGTTCGCGCCAGCGCGCGATGACCGGCGTGGCAGGCAGTGCCGCCTCGATCACGCCCAGCGCGACCAGCGCCTGGGTGTGCGCGTCATCGAACCGTTCCCGCAGCGCCGGTTCGCGCAGCACCGCGTACTGGCGGGCAGTGCGCGTCATGTCTATCGTGCGCTCGTCGATCTGCTGAACCGCCGCCGACAGCCTGAGCGCCACGGCGCCACCCTCGCGGCTGGCCTGCGCGAAGTCCTGCAGCATCATCCAGCCGCTCGCCGCAGCCGCACCGAGCACTCCGGCGATCAGCAGCACGGTCGCCAGCAGCGTCGTGCGGAAGGAGAGGTGCGCCATGGGGAAGGTTCCGGTGTCGGGTGACCGAGTCTAGGCAGGGCTCGCTCCCGAGGCGGTAAGGCAGGGTAAGGAAATGCAACAGAACGTTAAATGCATGCGGTCGTCGTGGTGCGGCGACAGACCGAAAGGCATGCCAGTACTGCCCGCCGGCATGGGCCGCACGCCGGCCCGTCGGGCAGCGGCGACGCAGGGTCGTGCCAACCGACCGCGCAAACGCCTTGCGGACGCGGCATGCCGCGCCATCGTCCTGATTGCATTGCAGATATCACTGCCGGCACGGCGCTTGCGAAGGCTGTGTTCCCGCCGCATCCGTCGGTCCGGAAACCTTCAAGGAGAAGACATGTTCAACAAGCCCGGCCTGTTCCCGAAAAATGCCGAATCCCATGGCGCACGAACCATCCGGCCCGCGGTCGGCATGCCGTCGCCGTCCAGCCTCTCGTCACAGTCAACCGGCGGCCCCGCTGCGACGTCGCCGGCACGCGACACGCCGCCCCCTGCTCCCGCTACTGCACCAGCCGTCGCGGAAACCGCCGTCAGGCCGGCCGACGCGCCGGAGCATGGCAGCCGCCTGATCGTCGGTCCGGACGTGAAGCTCAAGGGCGCGGAAATACTGGACTGCGACACCCTGGTGGTCGAAGGACGGGTCGAAGCGACCATGGACAGCCGGGTCATCCGCATCGCCGAACACGGCGCGTATTCGGGCACCGTGGGCATCGATGTCGCGGAAATCCGCGGCCAGTTCGACGGCGAGCTGACGGCGCGCAAGCAGCTGATCGTGCACGCGACCGGACGCGTCAGCGGCAAGATCCGCTACGGCTCCATCCTGATCGAGGAAGGCGGCGAAATCTCGGGTGACGTGCAGTCGCTGTCCGGCGCAGTCAAGAACAGCACCCGGCAGGAAGACAGGAATGCCGACGAAATGCGGCCGCTGACCGCACTCGTCGGCTGAATCGCGCCGGCTCAGGGGGTGGCCGGTTCGCTCCGACCCTGCCCTGCGGCCGGCTCGCCCCAGCCGCCACCCAGCGCCGCATACAGGCTCACCAATTCGGCCAGCTGCGCCTGACGGTTGCGCACCAGCGCCAGCGACGCTTCGTTGGCGCTGCGCTGCGCGTCCAGCACCTCGAGGTAACGCGAGTAGCCGGCCTCATAACGCTTCTGCGCCAGCGCCAGGCTGCGCGTCGCGGCATCCACCTGCGTCTGCAGCGCCGCCGCGCCCTGCGCATACTGCGCCGACGCCACCAGCGCGTCGCGCACGTCGGTGAAGGCGCTGCGCACGGCAGCGACGTAGCCCGTCAGCGCCTGCTTCTGCTGGGCGCTCGCCTGATCGACGCGCGCGCTGCGCTTGCCGGCATCGAACAGCGGCAGGTCGAGGCCGATGCCGAGCGACCAGATGTTGGCCGGCCCGCTGAACAGATCGGACAGTTCGCGGCTCTGCGAGCCATAGTTGCCGGTCAGCGAAATCGACGGATACAGCGCCGCCTTCGCCACGCCGATCTGCGCGTTGGCGGCGGCCAGTTCGGCTTCCGCCTGCCGGATGTCCGGACGGGCATCGAGCAGCGACGACGGCAGTCCGGCCGGTGGCAACGGTGGCAGCGGCAGGTTGCGCAGATCGCCCGGCGCGATGGCCAGGTCGAGCTGGCCGGTCAGCAGGCCGATCTGGTTTTCCGCGATGCCGCGGCTGCGCGCCAGATCGGCGATCTGCGCCTCGATCGCGGCAACCGCGCCGCGCGCCTGCTCCACCTCCAGATCCGACGCCAGGCCGCTGCGTGCACGCGCGCGCAGGATGTCGGCATTGTCGCGGCGGGTGGCCAGCGTGTCGCGCGACAGTGCAAGCTGCGCGTCGAGCGCGCGCAGGTTCAGATAGCTGCCGACCAGCTGGCTGACCAGCGTCAGTTCGACCGTGTCCTTCGCGTAGCGCGTGCCGAGCGCCTGCGCGCGGGCCGCTTCGCTGGCGCGACGCAGCTTGCCCCAGAAGTCGAGTTCGAACGAGGTCGAGATCGAGGTCTGGAAATTCTTGCGGTACAGCGGCGCACCGGCCGGCACCGGTGCGCCGACGCCACTGATGCGCGAGCGGCTGGCCGCCGCACCGAGACCGACGTCGGGAAACAGCGCGGCACCGACCTCGCGCAGCACACCGTCAGCCTGTTCAATGCGGGCGGCGGCGCGCTGCACCGAGGTGTTGTCGGTCAGCGCACGCTCGACCAGCGCGTTCAGCTGTTCATCGTTGAACTGCTTCCACCAACCGCGCGTGATGGCGGCACCGGGCGCGACGTCCCGTGCTGCATCCTGAGCGGCCGCGTAACGATCCGGAAGTCCGACCATCGGGCGAACGTAGTCCGGACCGGTCATGCAGCCGGACAGTAGCAGCACGGAGGCCAGCGTCGCCAGCGCGGAAAGGGAGGGGCGATGGAGTGCGATCCAGTTCATTGCGCGACCTCCCCGGCATGACGCACCGCGGCCTTGCGGCCGCTGAGCCAGCTGTAGAACAGCGGAATGAAGATGGTGGCGACGAAGGTGGCGGCCAGCATGCCGCCGAACACGCCTGTACCCATGGACCGGCGCGCCGCCGCACCGGCGCCGGTGGCGATCACCAGCGGCACCACACCGAGGATGAAGGCCAGCGCCGTCATGCAGATCGGGCGGAAGCGCAGCCGTGCGGCTTCGAGCGACGCCTGCATCGACGTCATGCCCTCGGCCTGCTTCTGCGCCGCAAACTCGACAATCAGGATGGCGTTCTTCGCCGCCAGGCCAACCAGCACGACCAGACCGATCTGGAAGTAGATGTCGTTCGGCATGCCGCGCAGCCACACCGACAGCAGCGCACCGAGCACGGCGAACGGAATGGCGAGAATGACCGCCAGCGGCAGCGACCAGCGCTCGTACTGCGCAGCGAGGATGAGGAACACCATGATGATGCCGAAGGCCATGGCGATAACCGAGGTCATGCCGGTACGCCTCTCCTGGTAGGCCTGTCCGGTCCATTCGAGGCTGTAGCCGGCCGGCAGCACCTCGCGCGCCACCTGTTCGACGACGTCGATTGCCTCACCCGAACTGTGCCCCGGCGCCGAATTGCCGAGTATCTTCGCGGCGACGAAGCCGTTGAAGCGTTCGACCATTTCCGGCCCGACGACGGTCTTCAC
>DATCUL010000291.1:0-5764 GCA_036567405.1 Methyloversatilis sp.
TGGCGGAGAGGGCGGGATTCGAACCCGCGTTAGGCTTTCACCTAAACACGCTTTCCAGGCGTGCGACTTAAACCGCTCATCCACCTCTCCGCGAAGCCGCAGGATGATAGCAGAAAGCGCTCTCTAAAGCCGACTCCGATCAGCGATCGGTTCGGCTGTCTGCGCGGGGCCGGCCAGTTTCGGGTAACGCACGTGGTCGACCAGGGCGGTGATCGTGCGATCGGGAGCTGGCGTCAACAGGCTGACGACGACAAGCACGACGAAACCGACGGGGATGCCGAAGAAACCCGACGAAATCGGTTCGATGCCAAACCAGGCGTTATGGATGTCCCCACCGAAGAAGGGATGGGTGATCGACGCGTAGTACAGGCACATGCCCAGCCCAGCCAGCATGCCCGCAACCGCGCCGGCCTTGTTGGCGCGCTTCCAGAAGACACCGCAGACGAGTGCCGGGAAAAAGGCAGACGCGGCAATCGAGAACGCCAATCCGACCATGAACAGGATGTGGTCCGGCTTGCGCGATGCCGTGTATGCCGCCACCAGCGCGACCACCAGCAGCAGTGCCTTGGAAATCACCAGCCTGCGCTGGGACGAAGCATCCGGGTCGATGACCTTATAGTAGACGTCATGCGACATTGCGCTCGCGATGGTCAGCAGCAGGCCATCCGCTGTAGACAGCGCTGCCGCCAGCCCCCCGGCTGCAACCAGTCCGGAAATGACGTAGGGCAAGCCGGCGATTTCCGGCGTGGCCAGCACGATCACGTCTGTATTCAGCGTCAGTTCGGCCAGCTGCAGGATGCCATCGTGGTTGATGTCGTCGATCTTAACCAGCCCGACCTTGCCCCAGGACGCAACCCAGCCCGGCAGCGTCGAGATCGTCGAACCGACCAGATTCGTATAGACCTCGTATTTGGCAAACACCGCATAGGCGGGTGCGGTGCAGTAGAGCAGGAAGATGAAGAACAGCGACCAGAACACCGATTCGCGCGCCTCGCGGACGCTGGGTGTCGTGTAGTAGCGGACCAGGATGTGCGGCAGTGATGCCGTACCTATCATCAGACACAACACAAGTGCGATGAAATTCAGGCGCTTGCGCTCGGATTCGGCGGCATCCTTGCCCGCGTGTGCCACGCTGTGGGCAAGCGGCGGCTGCGATTTGCCCGCCGCCAGCGCCCTGGCATCCCCCCATTTCTTGCGGGCATCGATCTCGTTGCGCGGGATGTTCTTGAGCGCCTTCTCGGCCGCGGCAATCTCCTTTGCCGGTGCGTTGGCCGCCTTCAGCGCGTCCAGACGCGCAGTCACTTTCGTTCGTTCTACGTCGAGCGACGCCGGAAGACCGTTGATCTTGTCTTCGAAATCATCGGCCCGGGCCTTGTACAGCGCGTTTACCTCGAGTTCGCGGGGCGAGGAGAACAGGGCCTGTTCCGTCTCGGTCAGCTTCTGCAACACCGTGCCGTAGACTGCCTGCGGCACTGGCACGCCGGTCACCTTGGTCGACAGGATCACCACCGGCAGCAGGTAGGCGACGATCAGGATGATGTACTGCGCCACCTGCGTCCATGTCACCGCACGCATGCCCCCCAGGAATGAACAGACCAGGATGCCGGCCAGGCCGACGAACACGCCGACCTCGAACTCAAGGCCGACAAAGCGGCTGGTGATCAGGCCAACACCGTAGATCTGCGCAACCACGTAAGTGAAGGAGGCGAGTATCGCCGCCAGCACGCCTATCATCCGGGCCGCATTGCCGCCATAGCGCGCGCCCAGGAAGTCAGGAATCGTGAATTCACCGAACTTCCGCAGATAGGGTGCCAGACACAGTGCGACCAGGCAGTAACCGCCCGTCCATCCGAGGACGAAAGCAAGCCCCTGATAACCGCTGAAGTAGAGCGTGCCGGCCAGCCCGATGAAGGACGCTGCGGACATCCAGTCGGCACCGGTCGCCATACCGTTGAACAGTGCAGGCACACGGCGCCCGGCAACGTAGTACTCGGAAACATCGGCCGTGCGGCTCACGATCCCGATGACTGCATACAGCGCGATGCTGGCGAACATGAAGACATAGCCTATCCACTGCGAGGACATGCCGATCCGTTCCCCGAGCGCCAGCAGCAGGACGAAGATGATGAAGCCGCAGCTGTACCAGCTGTACATCCGTTTCAGCCGGCGATAGAACACAGCCTGCCCCTGCGCCATGTTCAGATGTCCTCTTGCACGCCGTATTCACGGTCGAGCCTGCTCATGGCGCGCGCGTAGTAGCCGACCAGGAGGAGGAACACGATCAGCGAGCCCTGAGCCGCCATGTAGAACGCGAGCGGCCAGCCGAAGAACGAAATGTCGTTCAGTTCTGGCGCGAAGTAGATCGGCAAGAAGGTCACCAGCAACCAGATCGCGAGCAGGGTCGCGATCATGCGCAGATTTCTCCGCCAGTATTCGCGATGCCGTTCCGTCAGCTGCATGCGGAGTCACCCTCCTGCCAATTTTCGTTGTTCATGTGTTCCGCACCCGAAGGTCCGGCCATCCCGGATCGACACGCGGACACGGCTGCGGGACATACCACGTGCATCACGCTTTCATGCAGTCTGGCGACCATCATGCTGTCCAAACTTACGATGGACTTACACAAAAAAATCTTTCGCACCGCACAATACCAACCGCATCAAGCCGCATTCACCGCCCTCAAAGCCAGATGGAACAAGAACGGTGCCGCATCAAAGATTTCCGGCGTTCACGCCGTAAAAGTGGGCGAACGCAAGCCGTGCTACCGGCTGACTACGATGCAGTGCACGAAAGCACGATCTTCGCTCTTCTGGTGCATCCGGACGTGTATTAGACGCGGCTGGATATCTGCCGGGACGATATGGGACAGGGGAAAAAGACGGACGGGAATCAGCGATCATTTCGGATCACCTGGCGGGAAAACCGTCCCGCCAGGTGGTCACTGCGGATTACAGTGTTTCGGCCAGCTGATCAAGAATGGCCGGGTTTTCCAGCGTGGACGTGTCCTGCGTGATCTGCTCGCCCTTGGCGATCGAGCGCAGCAGGCGACGCATGATCTTGCCCGAGCGCGTCTTCGGCAGATTGTCGCCGAAACGCAGATCCTTGGGCTTGGCAATCGGACCGATCTCCTTGCCGACCCAGTTGCGCAGTTCCGTTGCGATCTGCTTGGCTTCGTCGCCGGTCGGGCGCGAACGCTTGAGCACGACGAAGGCACAGATCGCCTCGCCGGTCAGGTCGTCAGGACGCCCCACGACCGCCGCTTCGGCCACCAGCGGATGCGCCACCAGCGCCGATTCGATCTCCATCGTGCCCATGCGGTGACCCGACACGTTCAGCACATCGTCGATGCGGCCGGTAATCGTGAAGTAGCCCGTCTTGGCATCACGGATCGCACCGTCGCCGGCCAGGTAGTAACGTCCCTGGAAATCCGCCGGGTAGTAGCTCTTCACGAAGCGGTCCGGGTCGCCGAAGATCGTGCGGATCATCGACGGCCAGGGCTTCTTGACCACCAGAATGCCACCCTGTCCCCACGGGACGTCGTGGCCGGTTTCATCGACGATGGCCGCCTGGATGCCCGGGAAGGGCAGCGTGCAGGAACCCGGCACCATCGGCGTGGCACCCGGCAGCGGCGTGATCATGTGGCCGCCTGTCTCGGTCTGCCAGAAGGTATCGACGATCGGGCAACGGCCGCCGCCGACGTTCTGGTAGTACCACTCCCAGGCGGCCGGGTTGATCGGCTCACCGACCGAACCAAGGATGCGCAGGCTCGACAGGTCGTAGCTTTTCGGATGCACGGCATCGTTCGCGTCCGCCGACTTGATCAGCGAACGGATGGCGGTCGGGGCCGTGTAGAAAACGCTGACCTTGTGGTTCTGGATCATCTTCCAGAAGCGACCGGCGTCCGGATAGGTCGGCACGCCTTCGAACACGACTTCGGTCGCACCGCAGGCAAGCGGGCCATAGGTGATGTAGGTGTGCCCCGTCACCCAGCCGATGTCCGCGGTACACCAGAACACGTCGGTCGGCTTGATGTCGAAGGTCCACTTCATCGTCAGTACGGCATGCAGCAGATAGCCGCCGGACGAGTGCTGCACGCCCTTGGGCTTGCCGGTCGAACCCGATGTGTACAGCAGGAACAACGGATGTTCGGCTTCGACCCACTCCGGCTCGCAGCTGTCGGCCTGCCCCGCCACCAGGTCATGCAGCCACACATCGCGGCCGGCGACCATGTTGCAGGCACCGCCGGTGCGCCTGAACACGACCACGTCCTTGCACGCCTCGCAGCCGCCCATGCCGAAGGCCTCGTCGACGATGGGCTTGAGCGGGATGTTCTTGCCGCCGCGGCACTGCTCGTCCGAAGTGATCAGCATCACCGCGCCGGCATCGCTGATGCGGTCGCGCAGCGACTGGGCGGAGAAGCCACCGAACACGACCGAGTGCGTGGCACCGATGCGGGCACAGGCCTGCATGGCCACGACGCCTTCGATCGACATCGGCATGTAGATGACGACGCGGTCACCCTTCTTCACGCCACGCGCACGCAGCGCATTGGCCAGACGGCAGACGCGTGCCAGCAGGTCGCTGTAGCTGACATGCGTGACGGCGCCGTCGTCGGCTTCGAAGATGATCGCGGTCTTGTCGCCGAGGCCGGCCTGGACGTTGCGGTCCAGGCAGTTGTACGACACGTTGAGCTTGCCGTCCTCGAACCACTTGAAAAAAGGTCTGTTCTCTTCGTTGAGGGTGCGTGTGAACGGCGTCTGCCAGGTCACATGCTCGCGGGCGAGTCGCGCCCAGTAACCCTCGTAATCGCGCTCCGCCTCTGCACACAGTGCCTTGTAGGCATCCATGCCGGACACCGCCGCATTGCGGACCAGTTCCGGCGCGGGTTGATAGACGCGAACTTCCGTAGATTCAGACATACCACCTCCTCCATCATTTCAAAATCTGCACGCTCGCTGGCTCACGCGGCGGAACAGGTACAGCCTTGCGGCTGACGACAGGCGCATGGACTGCGCTCATATTCTGTGGATTACAGCGTCGGCTCCTTACAAACCGCTTACGCACCGTGGCCGAAGCAGCCAGATGCGGATGTTAATATCTGCGCCGACCTTTTGCCTCAAGTTCAACAAGCATGAATCAACTCGGACGCATTCTGGAAAGCCTCATATTCGCCAGCCGCTGGCTTCAGGCACCGCTGTACTTCGGCCTGATCGTCGCTCAGGGCGTATATGTCTATCTGTTCATGGTCGAACTTTCGCACCTGATCGAGAAGATAGGTACGCTCTCCGAAACCGACATCATGCTCGTCGTGCTGGGCCTGATCGACGTGGTGATGATCGCGAACCTGCTGATCATGGTCATCGTCGGCGGTTACGAAACCTTCGTATCCAGGCTCAATCTGGAGGACCATCCGGATCAGCCCGAGTGGCTGTCGCACGTCAACGCCGGCGTGCTCAAGGTGAAGCTCGCCACGGCATTGATCGGCATTTCCGCGATCCACCTGCTCAAGACCTTCATCAACGCCGATCAGCTCACCGACCGCGTGGTCATGTGGCAGGTGACGATTCATCTGGTGTTCGTCGTGTCAGCACTCGCCATGGCCTACACAGACAAGCTGATGACACAGACCCTGCTGCTGAACAAATCGCAGCACTGAAACCGCGCAGCGAACGCTGCACAACGAGGATTACCCGCATGACTGCCACCACCATCCGTCAGGACGACCTGATCCAGTCCATCGCCGACGCCTTCCAGTTCATCTCCT
>DATCUL010000292.1:0-4770 GCA_036567405.1 Methyloversatilis sp.
CGCATCGCCTATGTGGTGAAGACCGGAGGCCGCTTCGAGCTCAAGGTCGATGACGCCGACGGGCAGAACCCGCGCACCGCGCTGCGTTCGACCGAACCCATCATCTCGCCGGCCTGGTCGCCCGATGGCAGCCGCCTGGCCTATGTGTCCTTCCAGGCCAAGAAACCCATCATCTACGTGCATTCGCTGGCCACCGGCGCACAGACCGTGGTGGCCAACTTCAAAGGGTCCAATTCGGCGCCGGCCTGGTCACCCGACGGCAAGAAACTGGCGGTCGTGCTGACCAAGGACGGCAGTTCGCAGATCTACACGGTCAATGTCGACGGCAGCGGCCTGACCCGCGTCACCAGTTCCAGCACCATCGACACCGAACCGCAGTTCTCGCCCGACGGCCAGTACATCTATTTCACGTCGGACCGTGGCGGCAGCCCGCAGATCTACCGGGCGCCGGCCGGCGGCGGCAATGCCGAACGCGTGACCTTCGACGGCAGCTACAACGTGACGCCGCGCCTGTCGCCGGACGGCAAGACCATGGCCTACGTGTCGCGCAACGGCGGCCGCTTCCAGATCACCGTGATGGACCTGGCCAGCCGCCAGGTCCAGATACTGACGGATTCGGCCCGCGACGAATCGCCGTCCTTCGCGCCCAACGGCCGCACCATCATCTACGCGTCGGAAATCGGCGGACGCGGCGTACTGTCGGCGGTGTCGTCCGACGGACGCGTGAAGCAGAAACTGTCCGGGCAGGCTGGCGGCGACGTCCGCGAACCTGCCTGGGGACCGTTCAACCAGCCCTGAAACCCCAACCCCAAGTGATCACCCCAAGAAAGGCCACCACCATGCATCCGACCACCGTCAAGATTTCGATAGCTGCACTCACGCTGGCTCTGCTGGCAGGTTGTTCGTCCACCGGCCCTGAGCAGCCCGCCGCACCGGTCGAAAACAAGACGCCGTCGGCACCGGCCGGCAATGCCAGCGGCGCCGCGGTCGCTCCGTCCAACGTTGCCGGACGTCAGATGACGGCAGAAGAAGCGCTGCTCGCGCAACTGAAGGACCCGAACAATCCGCTGTCCAAGCGCCTGGTCTATTTCGACTACGACAGCTACGTCATCAAGGACAGCTACGCCAGCCTGATTTCGGCGCACGCCAAATTCCTGACGGCCAATCCGAAGTTCAAGCTGCTGATCCAGGGCAACACCGACGAACGCGGTTCGCGCGAGTACAACCTGGCGCTCGGCCAGCGTCGCGCCGAAGCGGTCAAGCGCGCACTGATGGTGCTCGGCGTGCAGGAAGCCCAGATCGAGGCAGTCAGCCTGGGCGAGGAAAAGCCGCGCATGACCGGCACCGACGAAGCGTCGTACGCCGAGAACCGCCGCTCGGAACTGCTCTATTCGGGTGAGTACTGATGCAGGCCCGTCGCGGCGTCGCGGCGGTGCTGGCCGCGTGCTCGATCGCAGCAGCCCCGGCTCACGCCGGGCTGTTCGACGATGCCGAGGCGCGCCAGCGCATCGAGAAGATGCAGTCGGACAGCAACGCGCGCTTCAACAGGCTGGACGGCCAGCTTGAACAGTCGCAGCGCGTGCAACTCGATCAGAACAACCAGATCGAGACACTGCGCGGTGAGATCGCGAAACTGCGCGGCCAGATCGAGGTGCTGACCTACGAACTGGAAGCGTCGACCCGGCGGCAGAAGGATTTCTATCTCGACCTCGACACCCGCCTGCGCAAGCTGGAGACCAAGCCCGAAGCCGCGCCAGCAGCCAAGGCCCCGGACGTTGACCCGGCCGCCGAATCGCGCGACTACGAAGCAGCGCTGAACCTGCTGAAGGGCGGCAAGTTCGGCGAGGCACAGAGCGCGTTCGAAGGCTTCATCAAGACCTGGCCGCAGAGCAGCTTCCAGCCTGCTGCGCACTACTGGGCCGCCAGCGCCAGTTTCCAGGCGAAGAACTACGCACGCGCCGCCGAACTTTACCAGTCGGTGCAGGCGCAGTGGCCGGGCGACGTGCGCGCACCGGAAGCGCTGATCGGTCTGGCCAACACGCAGCAGATTCAGGGCGATGCCAAGGGTGCGAAGAAGTCGCTGGAAACCGTGGTCGCGCAATATCCCGGCACGCCTGCGTCCGACATCGCTCGCCAGCGCCTGAAGCAGCAGGCGGCACCGAAGAAGTAAATGACGGGCCAGACCTCGCCACGGCGCGCCGTCGTACTGTTGTCCGGCGGACTGGATTCGGCCACGGTGCTCGCGCTGGCGCGCGCCCAGGGCTACGAGTGCCACTGCCTGTCGCTCGACTACGGTCAGCGGCACCGGGCCGAACTGGACGCCGCGGCGCGCGTGGCGCAGGCACTGGGTGCGGCCAGTCACCGCACCGTGGTGCTCGACCTGCGCGCGTTCGGCGGCTCCGCGCTGACCGATGCCGCGATCGACGTACCGGTCGCTGGCGTCGCGCCCGGCATTCCGGTCACCTACGTGCCGGCACGCAACACCATCATGCTGTCGCTGTCGCTGGCATGGGCCGAAGTGCTCGGTGCGCAGGACATCCACTGCGGCGTCAACGCGGTCGATTACTCCGGCTATCCGGACTGCCGGCCGGAATACATCGCGGCCTTCGAAGCCATGGCCAATCTGGCGACCAAGGCGGCGATCGAAGGTGCCCGTCTGACCGTACACGCACCGCTGATCGCGCTGAGCAAGGCGGACATCATCCGCGAAGGCGTGCGCCTGGGTGTCGATTACTCGCTCACCGTGTCTTGCTATCAGGCCGACGACAGCGGTCGTGCCTGTGGCATCTGCGATTCGTGCCGGCTGCGGCGCGAAGGTTTCGCCGAGGCCGGCGTCGCCGACCCCACGCGTTACCGCTGACACGCTCCGGCGCCACATGGCTGCGCGCGCATGACGGGTCTGAACATCCATGTCGAAACACTGGCGGCCGTCTTTGCGCTGTCGGTGGCGCTGGGCGCGCTCAACGCGCGCACCGGCTTCTGCACCATGGGCGCGGTTTCCGACTGGATCGCGCTGGGCGACCTCGGGCGCATGCGCGCATGGGTGCTGGCGATGGCTGTCGCCATCGCCGGACTGACTGCGCTGGAATCGACCGCGATTGTCGATCTCTCGACCACCTTTCCGCCCTACCGCTCGGCGCAGCTCGCATGGCTGCGCCATCTGGCAGGTGGATTCCTGTTCGGCATCGGCATGACGCTGGCCAGCGGCTGCGGCAACCGGACGCTGGTGCGCATCGGCGGCGGCAATCTGAAGTCGGTATTCGTGCTCGCCGTGTGCGCTCTGTTCGCCTATCTGATGAACTACACCGGTTTCAACGCCCGGCATTTCGGCTGGATGAACGACTACACCTTAATGCTCGATCGCCACGGCATCGCTGACCAGTCGCTCGGCTCGCTTGCCTCCGGCCTGATCGGTGGCGATGCCCGGACGATCAACCTGTGGCTGGGCACCGGCCTCGCCGGACTGCTGGCGCTGTGGGCGCTTGCCTCCCCCGGGTTCCGCCACAACGTCGACCAGTTCATCAGTGGCATCGGTGTCGGCCTGGCCGTCGTTGCCGGCTGGTGGCTGACCGCCGGGCCGCGCGCCGCCGCATGGAAGGAATGGGCGAATTTCTCGGAACGGATACCGAGCCGGGTCGAAGCACAGTCTTTCACCTTCATCGCGCCGATGGGCGACAGCGTCCGTTACCTGGCCGATCCGGTCGACACCTCGCTGATCAACTTCGGCCTGATGGCGCTGGCCGGCGTCGTCACCGGCTCGTTCCTGTGGAACATCGCCAGCGGCCGCTTCCGCATCGAGGTTTTCGCAAGCAAGGCCGACCTGTTTCGCCACGCAATCGGCGCAATCTTCATGGCGGTCGGCGGTGTACTGGCGCTCGGCTGCAGCGTGGGCCAGGGCATCACCGGCCTGTCCACGCTTGCGCTGGGCAGCGTTCTCACGCTGGCCGCGATCATTGCCGGTTCGGTGCTCACAGTGAAGGCGGCAATGTGGTGGTTGATGCGCGATTGAACGAAGACGCTTGACTCGAAAAAATAGGCTTCCTATAATCGCGCCTCTTTGCGAGGGTCGGTAGCTCAGTCGGTAGAGCAGCGGACTTTTAATCCGTTGGTCGCGAGTTCGAGTCTCGCCCGACCCACCAGCAGGTGGGCTGGAACAGGTTTCATGCAGCACAAGTTTTCGGGTTGTTAGCTCAGTTGGTAGAGCAGCGGACTCTTAATCCGTAGGTCGAGTGTTCGAGCCACTCACAACCCACCAGTAAATCAAGCACTTAGGCCAGTTCTTCGGAACTGGCCTTTTGCTTTTCTGGGTCATGTAGCCACAGTGTAGCCAAATTTGAGTCGCTGCGCGCCTCGCGGGTCCTCCTGGAGAAAAGCGCAATACGGTGGAAATGACCCCGTTCCCGCTCTAGCGGCAGACGCTTTAGAGGTCTCAACAGGAATGGGTCACCGCCTCCCGCCCATGATGCGATGTACCAGCGCGGGGGCTGCGTGCAACGGTTCTTCTTCCATCCAGCCGAGTCTGCACGGCCACCCTCTACCTCGGCGCTTCAGGATGGGGACATTCCGGGCAGCTCGGTGCGCAACTGACGACGACAGGCCAGGCACACGCTCGGCAATCTCACGGAAGGAATAGCCGTCCAAACGCAGGGCCCGAGCGCGGTCCAGCAGATGCGATGCCGTTTTTCTCATCGTTTTCTTCAGTAAGTTTTCAACTTCACTACCTACAGGGCTGGCGGGGTTCGCATTACCCTGTCACAGCATCGCCGTGAA
>DATCUL010000293.1:0-6165 GCA_036567405.1 Methyloversatilis sp.
CCCGACGCGCCGGCCACGGCAAGCGCGCTGCTGCGCGCGCGGGCGGTGGCCTTCTTCACCTTCTACCGCGACAACCCGCAGGACATGGACCTCGGTTTCTACCTGTTCAACGGCGCCCGGCCGCGCGGCCTGACGCCGGAACTGAACCAGCAGCTGAACGGGCAGCTGCTGGGCACGCTGCAGCCGATGCAGGCGATGCTGGCGACACTGGGCCTGCCACCGGTCGAGGCCGAAGCCGAAACCACGGCGATCTTCGCCCATGCCGTCGGCCTGCTGATGCTGAACAATACCGGCCGCATCCGGCTGTTCCGGCAGGACGCGCTGGCGCTGTTCGAGCATTATCTGGACGCACTGCAGGCGCGGCTCGTCGCCCGGAACTGAAGCCGGTTCGAACGGCATTCATGCAGCGACCGTGAACAGCCGGCCCACGTGCGGCCCTCGATCAGCACAGGCACTCCCGCTGGGGTGACTGAGTGCGACATGTCCGGTCGCGATGCCTCCCGACAATGACCTTCAACAAGGAGGTCGTCCATGTCATCAGTGCTGCGGGTGGTTCACACGCCACCGGTTCCCGAACTCAATACCCGGCTCCGGCTGTGGCTGCTGCGCCTGCTGGTACCGCTGGGTGCTCACCGCGCCTTTCTGGACAAGCCGGGCTATCGCTGCGACCGACTGGCCGCCGCGCTGGGTCTGGCCTCGGGCAACGGCGACGATGACTACGACCCCCGGCAGGCAAAAGCCCGCCTGCTGCGCCTTCATGAACAGGCTGAACAGCAGGCTGCGGGCCCGGCATCGCCGCCCTGCCTGCAGCACAATCTGGCTCGGCTGTCGGCGCTGGCGGGTCTGTCGGACCTCGACCGGCAGGTGCTCGAATTCGTCGTTCACCTCCACAATGAACGCCTGCTCGACGACACCGCCGACTGGCTCGGCGCACTGTCGTCGGCCCGCGTGTTCCATGCGCTGTCGGTGCTGCTGGACGCCTCGCCGGACGAGGTGCGCACGGCACTCGGCCCGCACGGCGTGCTGGCCCGATCGGGACTGGTCACCGTCGACTGCCACGGCGTGGCCACCCTGCGCGGCAAGCTCGACCTGCTGTCCTCCGGCTTCGCCGACCGGATCGCGTCCGCCGACGCCGATCCGGTCAGCCTGCTGCGGGACGTGGTGTCGCCGAGCCCGCCCGCCAGCCTCACGCTGGACGACTACCCGCACATCGAACCGACGCTGGCGATTCTGCGTCCCTATCTGAAGAAGGCGCTGGCGACACGGCGTGCCGGCGTCAATGTGTTCGTGCATGGCGCACCCGGCACCGGCAAGAGCGAACTGGCCCGGGTGCTGGCGCACGACATGGGCTGCGGCATGTTCGAAGTGGCCAGCGAGGACGCGGATGGCGATCCGGTCAATGGCGAGCGCCGCCTGCGCGCCTTCCGGGCGGCGCAGAGCTTTTTCGCCGGACGCCCGAACCTGATCCTGTTCGACGAGGTCGAGGACGTGTTCGGCGACGGCAATGAATGGTCGGGCCGCAAGAGCACCGCCCAGATGCGCAAGGCCTGGATGAACCGGACGCTGGAGGACAACCCGGTGCCCGCGCTGTGGCTGTCCAACTCGATCAGCGGTCTGGACCCGGCCTTCCTGCGCCGCTTCGATCTGGTGTTCGAACTGCCGGTTCCGCCACGGCGGCAGCGGATGCGCATCCTGCAGACGGCTTGCGGAGACCTGCTCGACGCGCCTGCGCTCGGACGCATCGCGGCATCGGCTGCACTGGCCCCTGCAGTCGTGACACGTGCCGCCGCCGTGGCGAACAGCATCCGCGACGACCTGACAGCAGCTGCCGCCGCCACCGCCTTCGAGCAGATCATCAACAGCACGCTGCGGGCCCAGGGCCACGAGCCGGTCCGCCAACATGATCCGGACCACCTGCCCGAAGCGTACGACCCGGCGTTCATCGAAGCCGACACCGATCTGGCCGCGGTGGCACAGGGTCTGCAGCGGACCGGCGCCGGCCGGCTGTGTCTGTACGGCCCGCCCGGCACCGGCAAGACCGCCTGGGGCCGATGGCTGGCCGACCTTATGGACGCCCCGCTGCTGGTGCGGCGCGCGTCCGACCTGCTGTCGAAATATCTCGGCGAAAGCGAGCGCAACATCGCACGCGCATTCCGCCAGGCCGAAGAGGACGGCGCCGTGCTGCTGCTGGATGAAGTCGACGGTTTCCTGCTCGACCGCCGTTCGGCCGCGCAGGGCTGGGAAGTGAGCATGACCAATGAAATGCTGACGCAGATGGAGTCGTTCGCCGGGGTCTTCATCGCCTCGACCAATCTGATGGCAGGCCTGGATCAGGCCGCCCTGCGTCGCTTCGATCTGAAGGTGAAGTTCGGCTATCTCGGACCGGATCAGGTCGAGGCCATGCTGGAGCACCACTGCCGGCGGTGGCGGCTGCCTTCGCCGTCGCCGGACGCGCGGCTTGCAGCCCGCCGGCTGGACCGGCTGACACCCGGTGACTTCGCCGTGCTGGCGCGGCAGCACCGGTTCCGCCCCTTCGGCTGCGTGCAGACGGTGCTCGACGCCTTGCAGGCCGAATGCACGCTCAAGGAGGGTGGACTGCGCTCCGCAATGGGCTTCGTGTCCTGAACGGCCCCATGCGACGCGGCCAGAACCGCCTCGCCGCGCCTGCAGCAGGCTTTCGTACTGACACCGACAGGCCAATGCGACGTATTCTGTCGCACACCGGGCGCACGCTGCCGGCATCCGTTCCACGCAGAGAAATCGCATGTCCGCACACACAGGTCTGTCGAAGTCGAAACTGCTGCTCTACCGCCAGTGCCCCAAACGGCTGTGGCTGCAGATCCACCGGCCGGAACTGGCCGAGGAAAGCGACGAGGTCGAGCGCGTGATGGCAGCGGGCACCCTGGTCGGAGAGGTCGCGCGCGATCTTCTCCCCGGCGGCATCCTGATCGAAACGGGCGATCTGGCCGGAAATGTCGAACTCACCCGGCAGCTGCTCGCCTCGCAACCGGACACGCCGCTGTTCGAAGCGACCTTTGCCCACGACGGCGTGCTGGTACGCACCGACCTGCTGATACCGGACGGTGCCGGCCATTGCCTCGCGGAAGTGAAGTCATCGACCCGGGTCAAGCCCTACCATCTGGACGACGCCGCGATACAGACCTGGGTGGCACAGGGCGCCGGCGTCGCGGTCACGCAGGTGGAACTCGCGCACATCAACAACCGCTTCGTCTATCCGGGCGGCGGCGACTATCGGGGCCTGTTCACCCATGCCGACGTGACCGCCGACGTGGCAGAACGTCTTCCCCGCGTCGCAGCCTGGGTCGACGGTGCGAAGCAGGTCATGCGGCAGGGCGAGCCGGACATCGCGCCCGGCGCACAGTGCAACGATCCATTTGCCTGTCCGTTCGCCGGGTACTGCGACCGCAAGGCAAACCCGGCCGGCGTGGTGACGACGGAATTCCCGGTAGACATCCTGCCGCGCCACGGCGGCCTGGCCGATGTCTTGCACGACGAGGGCTTTCACGACCTGCGGCAGGTACCGGAGGAACGTCTGCAGCGCGAGGTGCACCGGAAGATCTGGCGCATCAGCCGCACCGGCCGGGCCGAAATTGCCGACGAGGGCATGCAGTTCGCGCGTGATCTGCCCTGGCCGCGCTTCTATCTGGACTTCGAAACCATCGCCTTCGCCGTACCGCGCTGGCCGGGCACCCGGCCTTACCAGCAGATCCCGTTCCAGTTCTCGTGCCACATCGAAGCCGCCCCGGGGCAGCTGATACCGCAGACCTTTCTGAGCACCGACGGCAGCGATCCCCGGCGGGCTTTCGCCGAGGCGCTGATCGAAGCCACGAATCCGGCACTGCTGACGCAGCTTGGCATCGCCGGCCGGCCGCCCGGCCCGATTCTGGTCTACAGCATCGGCTTCGAGCGCGGCCGCGTCATGGAACTGGCGGCGCACTTTTCCGACCTGGCGCCGGCACTGAATGCCATCGCGGAACGCATGACGGACTTGCTGCCCATCACGCGCGCGCACTACTACCATCCGGACATGCGCGGCTCGTGGTCGATCAAGGCGGTGCTGCCCACACTCGGCGCCGGCCTCGATTACGCGGGCATGGCGGTGGCCGATGGCGGCATGGCCCAGCAGGCGTATCTGGAGATGATCGATCCGCTCACGCCTCCGGACCGGCGCGAAGACCTGCGGCAGGGCCTGCTGGATTACTGCGCACTGGACACGCTGGCGCTGGTCAGGCTGGTGGAATGTCTCGCCAGCGGGGAGGTTTGACCGGATGCCGAAAGCCGCCCAGCACCATGCTCTCGCACGCCAGTGGGAAATCCTGCGCCTGCTGCCCGGCCGAGCGCCGGGCATCACCGCCCGCGATCTGGCGCTGAAACTGCGCGATACCGGTTTCCCGGTCACCAAGAGGACGGTGGAGCGCGATCTGGTCGAGTTGTCGTCGGTGTTCGGCATCCAGTGCAACGACAAGGGCATGCCCTACGGCTGGCACTGGATGCGCGGACAGGAAGCCATCATGCCCGGCCTCAGCGTGGCCGATGCGGTGTCCATGCGTCTGGTCGAGGAACTGCTGCGCCCGCTGCTGCCACCCGCGGTGCTGGAACCGCTCGAAAGCCGGTTCGAACAGGCCCGCCGGAAGATGTCCGAACTGGGCAACGACAACACGGCTGTCCGCTGGGCCGACAAGGTGCGTTACGTGCCACCGTCGCTGCCCATGCTGACGCCGGTCATCGACCCTGCGGTTCTGGACACCGTGCAGCAGGCGTTGATGGACGGCCGCGTGCTCCGGGTGTCGTACCGCAGGCCGTCCGGCGCCATCGCCGAAGATATGCCACTGCATCCCCAGGCGCTCGTGCAGCGCGGCTCGGTCACCTATCTGGTCGCCACGGCCTACGACTATGACGACCTGCGCCTGTATGCCGTGCATCGCATGGTGGCGGCCGAAGCTGCGCTTGACGCATGCCGCGCAGTGCCCGGTTTCACGCTGGATGCCTACCTTGCGTCCGGCGCGCTGCAGTTCCATGCCGGCGCAGCGATCCTGCTGCAGGCGCGCGTATCCGGCGACCTTGGCGCCTTGCTCGCCGAGACGCCGCTCGGGCCGGATCAGCAACTGGTCGAGGCGCCGGACGGTTACCGGATGACGGTCACGGTCATCGATTCCCGCCAGCTGCTGTGGTGGATATTGAGCCAGGGACCGGCCATCCGGGTACTGGGGCCGGAGGCGCTGGTCGCACAGATGACACGCCATGCGCAGTCCATCGCCGAGCTCTACGGCTGCGACCCGGCCACCGGCAGCGGCTGATTCCGCTGACCTGTTTCGATGTGGTCGCAGGCGCGCCATAGACTTCCATTCAAACCATCATTCAGCACAATCCATGAAACCGAATCTGTTCAGCAATGCCCCCAATGAACTGGCCCAGGACGGGTTTTTCGTCTGGCTGCTGCAATGGGCCGATCCGTCGAACCGGGATCACGACGAAAACCTTCACGCGCTGGCCCAGGATATGGTCCGGACGCTGATGGAGTTGCCAGACGATTTCGTGATCAGCAAGGTGGCGGCCGGCAGGCAGTGGCAGGGCATCGACCTGTGGGCGGAAATCAACGACGAACATTTCCTGCTGATCGAGGACAAGACCGATACGTCCGAACATTCCGACCAGCTGACGCGCTACCGGAAAATCGCCGAAGATCATTACCTTCCGAAACAGTTCAAGCTGCACTTCATCTATCTCAAGACCGGCAACGAATCGAAACGGAGCCTCGCCAGAGTCGTGGAGAAAGGCTTCCGGGTGTTCGAGCGCCAGGACATCCTCGCGACGTTCGACCGACATCGGGTGGCGAACCACATCTGCAGCGACTTCAACGAGCACCTGCGCAACATCGAACGGGAGTCATCGTCCTATGCCGTTCATGCGCAATTGCTGTCGAACGGCTACGCGGCACAGGGTTTCTGCGCGGCACTCCAGAAGATCAAGGGCGGTGATGCCGACTGGGGCTACGTCGCCAACCCGAACGGCGGCTTCCAGGGATTCTGGTACTTCTGGAATGCCAACAGCGTGTTCGGGGAGATCTACATCCAGATCGAAAACGCCTTCGACCGGGGTATCCAGGTAGTCATCAAGGTCGCCGACTGGGACGAAAAAATCGAC
>DATCUL010000294.1:0-9522 GCA_036567405.1 Methyloversatilis sp.
GCAAGCCGGCCACCGGCTTCCCGCTGGCCTGTGGTGACGGCACGCGGATCGACGCCGACCGGCGCAGCGGCAGCGAGCGCCGCGCGCTCGGCTTCATTTCGCGCATCGAACTGTTCCGCGACGTACCCTACGCGCTGATCGAAGGCCTGCTGGCGCACTGCCCGCAGCGCGACTACCCGGATGAATACGTGGTGCTCGCGCCCGGCGTGCCCAACGAATACGTGGCGCTGGTACTCGACGGCCGGCTGCGCGTGCATCTGGACGCGCCGGGCACGGCCGGCCAGGCGGGCGACTACACGCCCATCGTCGCCGGCGAATGCGCCGGCGAACTGTCCATCATCGACGGCGAACCGGCCTCGGCCTGGGTCATCGCCGAGCCGGGCACGCGCCTGCTGCTGATCGACGGCCACACCTTCTTTTCCGAACTACTGCCGCTGCCGCGCGTCGCGCGCAACCTGCTCGGCATGATGGCCGCTCGCATGCGGCGCACCAACCACCAGGTGGTCGAGCGCATCCGCAGTTCGATGGTGCTCGAACGGCTACAGTCGGAAATGCGCACCGCGCAGGAGATCCAGACCGGCATGCTGCCGATGCGCTCGCCCATGTTTCCGGAGCACACGGAAATCGAGTGCGAGGCGAACATCCAGCAGGCACGCGAAGTCGGCGGCGACTTCTTCGACGCCTTCTTCATCGACGAGAGGCGTCTGTTCGTGGCGATCGGGGATGTCTGCGGCAAGGGCATGCCGGCCGCGCTGCTGATGATGCGCACGCTGACGACGATACGGTCGGAGGCCGGGCGCAAGCAGGGCCAGAAAGGCCATCTAGAACGCGTGATGGAACGGATCAACCGCAAGCTGGCGCTGAACAACGAACGCCTGCTGTTCGCCAGCCTGTTCATCGGCCTGCTCGACACCGGCAACGGCAACTTCCGCTACGCCAACGCCGGCCATCCGAGGCCGGCGCTGCTTCGCCGGGGTGCGGACTGCAGCCTGCTCAAGGTACCGGGCAATCCGATCGCCGGCATCGACCCAGCCATCAGCTACACGCTGGGCGAAACCCGCCTGGGCCGCGGCGACCTGCTGCTGCTCTACACCGATGGCGTGACCGAGGCGGAAAACGTGCGCGCCGAACAGTTCGGCGACGCACGGCTGCTGGCGACACTGAACGGCGCATCGAAAGGCGGCGTGTCCGACGCGATCACGGCGGTGCGCGACGCGATGCGCCTGTTCTGCGGCAGCCATCCGCAGGCCGACGACGTCACGCTGCTCGCCCTGCGCTATCTGGGGCACGGCTGAGCGCATCGCGCGCCACCGCACCCCGGCAAGATCACTGCTCGATCTTGGCCTTGCCCATCAGCGCGGTGACGTGCGCCTGCACCGCCTTCTGCTGCAGGCTCTGCACGACGCGATCCTTGACGTCCTCGAACTTGGGCGATTCGGCCTCACGCTTGTCATCCAGCTGGATCACGTGGAAACCATACTGGCTCTTGACCGGTTCGGCCGTGTATTGCCCCTTCTCCAGCTTGACCAGCGCGTCGCCGAATTCCTTGACGAACACGGCCGGGCGCGTCCAGCCCAGATCGCCGCCCTTGTCGCGGCTGGCCGGATCGAGCGAAGTCATCGACAGAGCGGCGAAATTGCTGCCGGTCTTCAGCTTTTCGATGATGCCCTTGGCGGTGTCCTCGTTATCGACCAGGATGTGACGCACCTTGTATTCGGTCGAACCGGCTTCCTTGACCAGACGGGCGTACTCGGCGCGCGCCTCCTCCTCACTGACCGGATGCTTCGCCACCCAGCCGTCGATATAGGAATTGACGGTCATTTCGGCCGCCGTGAATTCGATGCGCTGACGGACCTCGGGTTTCTTGTCCACGCCCTCCTTGCGCGCCGCCTGCAGCAGCACTTCACGCCGCACCAGGTGATCACGCACCTGGGTCTTCAGTTCCGGGCTGTCGGTGGCGCCCTGGGCAACCTGTTCCTTGACCAGCAGATCCACCAGCGAAGCCGGGATCGCGACGCCATTGACCTTGGCGAGCGGCGCTGCCGGCGCGGCTGCGGCTGCCGGCTTGGCCGCCTGCTGGGCAAATGCTGGGGTCGCCGCAGCGACGATCAGGGCAGCCGCCAGGCCGCCAAGTGTGTGATTCATGGATGAAGTCCTTCGGTTTTCCGGTTGGGGTGCACTGTGCGGACTGCTTATACCCGCCTTTTCGGATTCTGTGGGGCTGGCGGCAGCCGACTTGCGCGCATGCTCAGAGCGCCCCGGCCGACCGAAGTTTCACGCCGCGCCCGCCGCTCGCTGTAACCGCGGTGTCGCCGTGCTGTCATCGCAACTGAACACGCCTTGCCTATCGTGAAGCCGAGCCTTCACGGAGACGGGATGCATGCTTCAAGTCGATATCGCACGCGAACGGCGTGCTCAGCGCAACCTCAGCGTCACGCTGGCCGGTTGTGAATCGGAAGTTCTGGCGGCACAGAAACTGCGCTGGCGGGTATTCGCGGACGAACTGGGTGCGCGGCTGGACACGCCGGTGCATGGCGTCGACAGCGACCGCTTCGACGAACATTGCGAGCACCTGATCGTGCGCGACGAGGACAACGGCCGCATCGTGGGCTGCTACCGCATCCTGCCGCCGGAAGCGACGCGGCACACCGGTGGCTATTACTCGGAAACCGAATTCGACCTCGGCCGGCTCGATCACCTGCGGCCACAGATGGTGGAGATCGGCCGTTCCTGCATCGACGCCGACTACCGCCAGAACGCGGCGGTGATCGCGCTGCTCTGGTCGGGACTGGCGCGCTACATGCTGGCCACCGGCCACCAGTACCTGATCGGCTGCGCCAGCATCAGCCTGGCCGACGGCGGTCACAACGCGGCGGCGATCGTCAGCAACCTGGGCGCGCACATGGCACCACCGGAATATCGCGTATTCCCGAAACTGCGCCTGCCACTGGAACGCCTGACACCGCATCCGGCCTGCGTCATGCCGCCGCTGGTCAAGGGCTATCTGCGTGCCGGCGCCGACGTGTGCGGCGAACCGGCGTGGGACCCGGACTTCAACACGGCCGATCTGCCGCTGCTGCTCACCATGTCGCGGCTGGACGCGCGGTATGCTAAGCACTTCGTGCAGCGCGCCGCCTGACGCAACGAGCCGGAAGGACGGAGAGGCGCGATGTCCCTGATCAATATTTCCGCTGACTTCGACCATCCCGTCTTGAGCTTCCCCGCCCCGCCCGCCGCACCGCATGTGGCGGACACCCGCCAGCACACCGGCCTGCGCGCCAGCCTGCGCATGAGCTGGCGCATCGCCCGGCTGATCACGCACGTCGCGGACGGCTGCTCGCGCGTCGCCGTGCTGTATCCGCTGGTGTCCGAGCGGACGCGGCGCAAGATCAGGGCGCGCTGGTCACGCCAGCTGCTGCGAATGCTCGGCATCGAACTGCAGGCCGGCGGCCCGCTGCCGCGACCCGGCCAGCTGCTGGTCAGCAATCACATTTCCTGGGTGGACGTGTTCGTCATCAACGCCATCTCGCCGCTGGGCTTCGTTTGCAAGGACGAAGTCCGAAGCTGGCCGGTACTGGGCTGGCTGGTGGCGCGCAACGACACCGTGTTCATACGCCGCAGCAGCCGCAGTTCGGCCGGCGAAGTACGCCGGCAGCTGGTCGGTTCGCTGGCCTGCGGACGCAGCGTGATGGTGTTTCCGGAAGGCACAACCACCGACGGGCGCAGCATGCTGCCCTTCCGCGCCGCGCTGTTCCAGGCGGCGATCGACGCCGGCCGGCCGGTCAAGCCGGTAAGGCTGAGCTATCTGGCGCACACCGGCGAACTGTCGGACGCCACGACCTTCATCGGCGATACCACCTTCTGGCAGTCGGTATGCCGGATCGCTCGCGCACCGCGTACCGTGGCGCGGGTCGAACTGCTGCCGGCGGTACCGACCGGCGGGCAGACGCGACGCGATCTCGCGCAGACTGCACATGTCCGCATATCCGGGCAGTACGCGGCGACGGACGGCAGCAACACCGTCATTTGACGCGGGTCAATGGCGCCATGCAGCGACGGCGTAACTTGGTTTCGAAGGCCGCAACAACGGGTTGCCGGCCAAGTGAACCGAGGAGAATCCATGATCCGCGAAGTGACAGGCGACATCCTTCTGAGCAAGGCACAAATCATTGCGCACGGCATCGCCGTGCAGGAGCACTTCGACCACGGTCTGGCGCTTGCACTGCGCGAACGCTGGCCGTCGATGGCACGCGACTACCGCCATGCGCAGCATGGCCGGCACCTCAGTGCCGGCGCAGCCTGGTCGTGGGCCGGCGTCGACAACAACGGCAGCACGCGCGAAATCGTCAACCTGCTGACCCAGAACATGGTGGGCGAAGGCCCGGCCGCCCGGCCCGGCAAGGCATCGCTGGAAAACGTGGGACATGCGCTGAAGGCGCTGGCCAAACACATCCAGTCGGCCGGCAGCAGCAGCGTCGCGCTACCGCGACTGGCCACCGGTGTCGGCGGCCTCGACTGGGCCGACGTGAAGCCGCTGGTGGAGCAGCATCTCGGCGGTCTCGGCGTGCCGGTCATCATCTACGAAACCTACCGCCAGGGTGTCGCGGCCGACGAGAAACTGCACTGAGACTGCGCTGAAGCGGCACCGGGCCTGAACCGGCCCGGCAGCCATCCGGGACCCCGCCTACGGCAGATCCCGGATGCGCAGGAAGACCGGAAAGCGCGGCAGGCCCCGTTCGGTCAGTTCGCGGTAACGGTAGGTCACCTCGCTGCCGATGACCGGTGGCGACGCGCGCTGCGCATCGCTGAAACCGCTGCCCAGACGGAACTGCCGCCCGTCGGGCATGCGCACCCGCAGCGCACCCAGCCGGCCGCGCTGGCGGCCCCGGCCGGGAACATGTCCGACCACGGTGGCTTCGGCATCCAGCCAGGGTGTCAGCTTGAGCAATGCATCGCTACGGCCGGCCACCCAGTGCGCGTCTGCCCGGTGCAGCATCAGCCCCTCGCCGCCGCCCGCCACCACGTCATCGAAGGTCCTTTTCAGCGCCGCCCGGTCGGCCAGACGCCGCTGCGGCACCGCCTGCAGCCAGGGCACGCCCGCGGCTTCGACGATATCCGCCATGCGCTCGACGCGCCGGCTGAAGTCGTCGGGATCGCCCGGCAGGTCGAACAGCATGTAGCGCACCGGGCGCCACGCGGCATCGTCGGCCGTTTCGCGCCGGACCACACCCGACACCTGTTCGAAGCGGCCGCGCCCGATCCACAGTTCCCCGTCCAGCGGACGCGGCGGCAGCGCCGCCACGAACCAGTCCGGCACGGCAATCGGCCGCCCGCTGCGAAAACGCAGCACGGTGCCGTCCCAGCAGGCGCGCACGCCATCGAGCTTCTCGCTCACCCAGTAGCCGGCGGGATCGATGCCGGCTGGCGCGCGCTGCGCAAGCATGAGTGCCGGCGGCTCCTGCGCCGGCAACGACAGCGGAATGAAGGTGAGGGCGCACAGCAGGACGGCGAATAACCGTGTCATGGTCGGATTCCGGCGATGGCGGGACAGCCAGCCTAATCCAAAAATGCCATCGTTATATCCGGGGAAGCGCGTTGCCGGATCACTCGGTCCCGATGCCAGTCAGGACACGCTCATCGGCAAACCCGGCAGCGCGCCAACCGCCATTCAGGCCCTCATTCGCCGAGATAGGCGGAACGCACGGCCGGGTTGTCCAGCAGTTCGTCCGAGCGCGTGTTCAGCGTGATTTCGCCACTCTCCATCACGTAGCCGCGATCGCACAGCGACAGCGCGAGGCGGGCGTTCTGTTCCACCAGCAGCAGTGTCACGCCCTCCTGCGCGACGGTGCGGATCACCTCGAACACGGTGGTGACCATGATGGGCGACAGGCCCATCGACGGCTCGTCGAGCAACAGCAGGCGCGGTCGGCTCATCAGCGCGCGGCCGATGGCCAGCATCTGCTGCTCGCCGCCGGACAGCGTGCCGGCAGTCTGGCCCGCCCTTTCCCTGAGCCGCGGCAGCAGCGAGAACACGCGCTCGATGTCGTCCGCGATCGCCGCGCGGTCGGTGCGCACGTAGGCGCCCATCTCAAGGTTCTCGCGCACCGACAGCCGGGCAAACACGCCACGACCCTCGGGCACCAGCGCCAGCCCCTGTCCGACCAGACTGTGCGGCGGTGCGGCGGCGATGTCGGCGCCGTCGAGCCGCACCGTACCGCGTGCCGGCAGCATGCGCGCGATCGCCTTCAGCGCACTGGTCTTGCCGGCACCGTTGGCGCCGATCAGCGCAACCTTCTCGCCGGCCGCAACGTCGATATCCACGCCCCTGACCGCGCAGATGCCGCCGTAATGCACTTCGAGTCCGCGTACCTGCAGCATCAGGCGGCCTCGGTGCCGAGATAGGCGGCGATCACGCGCGGATCACCGCGCACCACGGCGGGCACGTCCTCGGCGATCTTCTCGCCGTAGTCGAGCACGGCGACGCGGTCGCACAGCCCCATCACCAGCTTGACGTCGTGTTCGATCAGCAGCACGGTCAGGCCGTCGCCGCGCAGCTTTTCCAGCAGCGCGCGCAGGCCGGCGGTTTCGGTCGCATTCATGCCGGCGGCCGGTTCGTCCAGCGCCAGCAGCTTCGGCTCGGACGCCAGCGCGCGTGCGATCTCCAGCCGGCGCTGGTCACCGTAGGACAGATGCGTGGCCTGCTGGCCGGCCAGCCGCCCGATGCCGACATAGTCCAGCAGCTGGCGTGCGCGCTCGACCGTGGCCGCCTCTTCGGCGCGTGCCGCCGGCGTGCGCAGGATGGCGCCGAACACCCCGGTGCGCAGCCGGATGTGGCGGCCGACCATCACGTTCTCGAGCGCGCTCATCGCGCCGAACAGCCGGATGTTCTGGAAGGTGCGCGCGATGCCGGCACCGGCGATGCGGTGCGGCGCGCCCAGCGGCAAGGCAGCGCCGTCGAAATGCACACTGCCCTCGTCTGCGCTGTACAGGCCGGTCAGCACATTGAAGAAGCTGGTCTTGCCGGCGCCATTCGGACCGATCAGGCCATACACCTCGCCGCGCCGTATCGTCACCGACACGTCGCGCAGCGCCTGCACGCCGCCGAAGCGCTTGCAGATGCCGCTGGCCGCCAGCAGTACATCCGCGTTCACGCGGCGTCTCCCGGCACGGCATCATGCGCATCGAGCTCGCGCCGGCGCAGCGCCGACGGCCACAGGCCGGCCGGCCGGAAGCGCATCACCAGCACCAGTGCCACGCCGAACAGCAGCAGGCGCAGCGATTCCGGATCGATCAGCACCTTGCCGAACAGCAGCTGCTGCAGCGGTGTCGCGCCCCAGCGCAGCACTTCGGGCAGCAGCGACAGCAGCACCGCCCCGAGGATGACGCCGGGGATGTGGCCCATGCCGCCGAGCACCACCATGCACAGCACCATGACCGATTCCAGCAGGCCGAACGATTCCGGACTGACGAAGCCCTGGAAGCCGGCGAACAACCCGCCGGCGACACCGCCAAAGGTCGCACCCAGGCCGAAGGCAAGCAGTTTCACGTTGCGTGTGTTGATGCCGCAGGCGCGCGCCGCCACCTCGTCCTCGCGAATCGCCACCCAGGCGCGGCCAAGCCGCGAATCCTGCAGGCGCACGCAGACGAAGATAACCAGCAGGGTCAGCGCCAGGAAGAAGTAGTAGTGCAGCGTCACCGACGGCAGCTGCAACCCGAACAGTTCGACTGGCCGGCCGAGCGACAGGCCGGCGACCTGTGCCGGCGCAATGTTGTTGATGCCTTGCGGGCCGTTGGTGATGTTCAGCGGCGCGTTCAGGTTGTTCAGGAAGATGCGGATGATTTCGCCGAAACCGAGCGTGACGATGGCCAGGTAGTCGCCGCGCAGCTTCAATGTGGGCGCACCGAGCAGCACGCCGAAGCTGCCGGCCACCAGCGCGCCCAGCGGCAATACCAGCCAGACCGGCCAGCCGGGCGCGGCGGCGAAAACCGCGGGAAAGGCGGTGGCCAGGTGCGGGCTGGAAATGATGGCGTACAGATAGGCGCCGACCGCGTAGAACGCGATGTAGCCCAGATCGAGCAGGCCGGCGAAGCCGACCACGATGTTCAGGCCGAGCGCCAGCATCACGTAGAGCAGCGCGAAATCGAGAATGCGCACCCAGGAATTGCCGAGCGTGGCACCGACCAGCAGCGGCAGCAGCGCCAGCGCGAGACCGATCAGCAGCATGCCGGCACGCGCGCCCGGCTTCACGGTCAGGCCGTTCATGCGCGCTCCGCGACCTTCTCGCCCATCAGCCCGGACGGCCGGAACACCAGCACGAGTATCAGCACGAAGAAGGCAAACACGTCCTGATAGTTGCTGCCGAGGAAGCCGCCGGTCAGGTCGCCGATATAGCCGGCGCCCAGGCTTTCGATGATGCCCAGCAGCAGGCCACCCAGCATCGCGCCGCCGAGATTGCCGATGCCGCCGAGCACGGCGGCGGTGAAGGCCTTGAGCCCGAGCATGAAACCCATGGCGTAATGGGCGATCGAGTAGTTGGCGGCGACCATGACGCCGGCCACCGCCGCCAGCGCCGAACCGAGCACGAAGGTGAAGGAGATGACGCGGTCGACATCGACGCCCATCAGCCGCGCCACCGCCGGGTTCTCGGCCGTCGCGCGCATCGCCCGACCGAGCCGCGTGCGCGTGACCAGCCACACCAGAGCGGCCATCAGCAGCGCCGCGACGACGACGATCAGCATCTGCAGGTCGGTGATCGCCGCGCCGAACAGCTGGTGCGGCGTGGTTGGCAGCAGCGGCGGAAAGGTATGGTAGTTGCGGCCCCAGCCCATCATGGCCAGCTGCTGCAGCACGATGGACACGCCGATGGCGGTGATCAGCGGTGCCAGCCGGGGCGCATTGCGCAGCGGCCGGTAGGCGATGCGCTCGATCGCGAAGCCGACCGCCATGCAGACCGGTATCGCGATCAGCAGCCCGCCCAGCACCACCACCGGACCGGGCAGCCCGGCCGGCACCAGCAGGCCGATCGCGGTCAGCGCGGTCAGCGCACCGATCATCACCACTTCGCCGTGGGCGAAATTGATCAGGCCGAGGATGCCGTAGACCATCGTGTAGCCGAGTGCGACCAGCGCATAGATGCTGCCGAGCACCAGACCGTTGATGATCTGCTGGATGAAGATGTCCATCGGGCAGCCTTACTTCGCTGCCTGACCGCCCATGGTTTCCAGTGGTGACCAGACCCCGGATTTGGCCTGATAGACGGTGACCGCACCGTTTTTGATGTCGCCCTTCTCGTCGAAGGCGATTTCCGCGGTCAGGCCCGGATAGTTGATGGCCGCCAGCTCGGGCAGGAACTTGACGGCATCGGTCGAACCGGCCTTCCTCATCGCCTCGGCCACCACGCGCACCGCGTCATAGGCATAGGGCGCGTAGAGCTGGATGTCGGTATTGAACTTCGCCTTGTAGCGGTCGCGGAAAGCCGTGCCACCTGCCATTTTTTCCAGCGGCACGCCGGGCAGCGAGCA
>DATCUL010000295.1:0-3147 GCA_036567405.1 Methyloversatilis sp.
GTAGGAGCGAGCCCTGCTCGCGATTCCCCGCGCCAAAACCGCGCCAACCGCCGATCCATGACCGCATCGCGACCATGGGTCGCTCCCACGGAAACCCGCGCCCTCACGCAATTCCGCGACGCCGCCGCCTGTAGGAGCGAGCCCTGCTCGCGATTCCCCACGCCAAAACCGCGCCAGCCGCCGATCCACGACCGCATCGCGACCATGGGTCGCTCCCACGGAAACCCGCGCCCTCACGCAATTCCGCGACGCCCCTGCAGGAGCGAGCCCTGCTCGCGATTCCCCGCGCCAAAACCGCGCCAACCGCCGATCCACGACCGCATCGCGACCATGGGTCGCTCCTACGGAAACCCGCGCCCTCACGCAATTCCGCGACGCCCTTGTAGGCGCGAGCCCTGCTCGCGATTCCCAACGTCAAAACGCACCAGCCGCCAATCCACGTCCGCATCGCGACCATGGGTCGCTCCTACAAAACCCCACGTCCAGCAAAACGGACGGGCTAGCGGTGGAACGGAAACACCAGCGGCACCAGTGCGATGACGGTGGCGCCGAAGGCGATGGACACGGGCAGGCCGATGCGGATGAAGTCGGCCATGCGGTAGCGGCCGGGCGAGTAGACCATCAGGTGGGTCTGGTAGCCGAACGGGATGAGGAAGCCGGCGCTGGCGCCGTACAGCACCGCCATCACGAAGGGCATCGGATCTGCACCCAGCGCGCGCGCGGTCGACAGCGCGATCGGGAAGGCGAGCGCGGCGGCGGCGTTGTTGGTGATCAGTTCGGTCAGCAGCACGGTCAGCAGATACACGCCGACGAAGGCGCCCCACACCCCGGTGCCGTCCTGGAAACCACGCATCACGCCGGCCACCACCTCGGCCGCCCCGCTGTTTTCGAGCACGCTGGCAATGGTCAGCGATGAGCCTATCGTCAGCACCAGATCGAACGGAAAGCGGCGGCGCATCTCGCCCAGCGTCAGCAGGCCACTGCCGACCAGCAGCACCATCAGCACCATCAGGCCGGTGAACAGCGACACGAGCTCGAAACCCGACAGCGCGATCACGACCGCGAACGCACTCAGCGTGAGCCGGCTCTGCATCGGCGTGAGCCGGGGCCGCACCGTGCCGCCGACCAGATGGAAGTTGCGGTCGAGATTGCGGTGGTGTGCGAAATCCGGGCCCACCGCGAGCAGCAGGCTGTCGCCGACGTGCAGCGGAATGCGGCCGAGCTGGCCGGTCAGCCGCTTGTCGCCGCGCCGGATGCCGACCACACCGGCATCGAACATGGTGCGGAAATCGACGTCGCGCAATGTGCGGTTCGCCAGATCCGACTGGCTGGACACGACCACTTCGAGCAGGTTCGAGCGCAGCAGCGAGTCGGCTTCGACGCCGAACACATGCAGGCCGTCGAAGCGTTGCAGCGCCTGCACCTTGTCCACCTCGCCGGTGAAGATCAGCGTGTCGCCCGCCTCCAGCGTCTGCATCGGCGTCACCGGCGAAATGAGCCGGCCGTCGCGGACGATTTCGAGCAGGAACAAGCCTTCCAGGCTGCGCAGCCGGTTTTCCTCGATGCTGCGGCCGATCATCGTCGAGCCGGGTTCGACCCGCGCCTCGAGAAAATAGGCCTGCTGCAGTTCACGGTCGCCGGCATCGTGCGCCGGCAGAAAGCGCACGCAGAAGGTCATCACCAGCACGCTGACCAGCGCCACCGGCACGCCGACCCAGGTAGGCTCGAACATGCCCAGCGGCGGCAGGCCGGCATTCACCATGAAGGAACTGACGACCAGATTGGTCGAGGTGCCGACCAGCGTGGTCACGCCGCCGAAGATGGCCGCGTACGACAGCGGCAGCAGCAGCCGCGACGCCGGCTGATGGCGCTGCTTGGTGACCACGCCGAGCAGCGCACCGACGACGGCGGTGTTGTTCAGGAAAGCGGAAAACAGCGTGGTGACCGACGCGAAGCGGAACACCGCCCAGCCCTGCCGGCCGCGCAGCAGCGCGTCGGACACGCGTTCGAGCACCGGCGAACGCTCAAGCACCATCGACACCAGCAGCAGCAGCACCAGCACCGCCAGCGCCGGGTTGGTGTAACTGGTCAGCCAGGTCTTCTGGTCGACCAGTCCGGCCAGGTAGTAGCAGCCGGCCAGCCCGGTAAACAGCGGCGCCGGCGCCACCCGCCCATGCACCAGCAGCGCGAGCAGCAGCGCGATCGACGCCAGTACGAGATAGGCGGTCATCGCGGCCGCCTCAGCCTGCCAGCCCCCAGGCGGCGAAGTGCGGATTGGCGAAATCCGGCTTGCCGTAGGTGAAAGGCGAGCCGTCGACGCGTTCGATTCGGCCGCCGGCGGCGACCAGCACCGCGTGACCGGCCGCGATGTCCCATTCCATCGTGCGGCCCAGGCGCGGATAGACGTCCGCCTCGCCCGCCGCGACCAGACAGATCTTCAGCGATGAACCGGCATTGCGCAGCGACGCCACCTTGCGTCCGGCCAGAAAGGCATCGAGCGCTTCGGCGTCGCCGTGCGAGCGGCTGGCGACCACGGTCAGCCCTTCCGCCGGCGGAACGCGGCAGGAAATCACGCGTGAGCCCGATTCGTCCTCAAGCCAGGCGCCGACACCGCCGATACCGGAAAACATCCGGCCGAGCGCGGGTGCGAACACCACGCCCAGCACCGGCCGGCCCTGCTCGATCAGCGCCACGTTGACCGTGAACTCGCCGTTCCGGTTTATAAACTCTTTCGTGCCATCCAGCGGATCAACCAGCCAGAACGGTGCACCATCGGCCGGCCGCTGACCGGCTTCGGTCGATTCTTCCGACACGATGAAAATGTCGGGCGTCAGCGTCTTCAGCCGGGCCACGATCACTTCGTCGGCTTTCTTGTCGGCGAGCGTCACCGGAGATTTATCCGATTTATCAGCAACCTCGAAATCCGTTGCATAAACCTCCATCACACAGCGCCCGGCATCACGGACAACTTCCAGCAGCGCTGCATGCAGCGACTTCAATTCGGCAACGTCTTTCATTCCGCCTCCGTTCGGCCTCCGAAACCCCAAAACACCCGGCCATTAAATAATTAATGCACAGCTTATGCGCATTTAATGGTTGTACTCTACCCGACGTTCAACGCACCCGTCTGTGAATAATGGACGCTCG
>DATCUL010000296.1:0-7702 GCA_036567405.1 Methyloversatilis sp.
AGCCCGGATGCCGGGGGGATGGCAGATGCGACATCCGCCATCATCTGCGCGCAGGCAGGCACACCGGGCACCAGCAGCGCCAGGCAGGCCATGGTCATCAAAAATGTCCGGATCCGCTCCGGGAATTTCCGGGGCCGTCCCCTGTGGCCGGGGAGGAACAACACAGCAGCAAACGTCATGACGCCGAGGCTAAGTGCTGCCGGCTGTCAAATTGCTGACAGGCCGGCGACCATTGCCGCAGACGCCGGAACCATCCGGAAATGAACGCACCGAACGGTGGGGACACACCCAAACTCATGCCGCCAGAACCTGTCGCGCTTTGCCGGCGCGGTGAAAAGACCACTACGATCAGGCGAAGCAGGTACATCCCGACGCCCCCACGCAGTGGAAGGCGGTGCCCGGCGACTTCCGGAGAATGAACATGACTGACGACGCGGCGGCATTGTCCGCGCAGGACGATTCGATACTCGAACAGATCGCCGACGCCGTCGTCTACTCGGACAGGGCCGGGACGATCCGGCGCTGGAACCGGGCCGCCGAAGGGCTGTTCGGCCATGCCGCCGCAGAGGCGCTCGGCCGGAGTCTCGACCTGATCATCCCCGAACCGCTGCGGGCCGCGCACTGGCGCGGCTTCAACGCTGCCGTTGCCAGCGGCGTCACGCGACTGGACGGACGCCCTGCGCTCACGCGGGCGGTGCACGCGTCGGGGCGCCGGCTCTACGTCGAAATGAGCTTCGCCCTGGTACGCGATGGTGCCGGCGAGGTCGTGGGATCGGTTGCGGTGGCACGCGACGTGACCGAACGGACCGAGCAGCAGAAGGCCCGGCAAGGCAATGCCACAAGCACCTGAGGAAATCGACATGGACGAAAAATCAGTCCTTGGTCTGGCCACCCGCGCGATTCACGGCAGTTCGGGCAGGGATGCCTTCGGCAGCCCGCACACCCCGATCTACAACACCACGACCTTCGCCTTCCGGTCCACGGCCGATCTGCTCGACGTGGTCGAGGGCCACAAGCCCGGCAGCCTGTACACCCGCTACGGCCTCAATCCGAGCATCGTTGCCCTGGAAGAGACGCTGGCGGGTCTGGAGGGCGCAGAGCAGGCCTGGGCGTTCTGTTCCGGCATGGCCGCCGCAAGCGCCCTTTTTCTGACTCATGGGCGCGAGGGCATCGTGTGCATCGGCGACGCCTACGGCGGCACGCTGGAATTGCTGGGCAGCCAGCTGCCGCTGCTGGGCATCAGGACCCACCTCATACTGGGCAGCGAGATCGATCGTCTCGACACACTGCTGGCGGCCGGCGCGAAGCTCGTGTTCTGCGAAACGCCGGGCAATCCAACGCTGGAGCTGATCGACATCGCCGCCCTTGCGAGCAGGGTGCATGCCGGCGGCGCCCTGCTGGCAGTCGACAACACCTTCGCGTCACCGGTCAATCAGCGCCCACTGGCGCTCGGGGCGGACTTCGTCGTCCACAGCGCCACCAAGTATCTGGGCGGCCACAGCGACCTGACCGCCGGGACGCTGATGGGATCAAGGGAACTGCTTGCGCCGGTCTGGAACTGGCGCAAGAACCTCGGTGCGATGATCGCCCCCGAAACCGCGTCGCTGCTGTCGCGCAGTCTGCGCTCGCTGGTTGTCCGGGTGCGGCAGCAGAATGCGACGGCTCAGCTGATCGCCGAGGCGATGGCCCGGCACCGGGGCATCACGCGCGTGATGTACCCGGGCTTGCCCGACTTTCCGGACCATGACCTGGCCCGGCGCCAGATGGACGGCTACGGAGGCCTGCTGACCATCGAAGTGAGCGGTGGCGGCATCGCCGCCACCCGGGTTGCCGACCGCCTGCGTCTGTTCGCGCTGGCGCCCAGCCTGGGCGGGGCCGAAAGTCTGGTCACGCAACCCTGCACCACCAGCCATCACGACCTGTCGCCGGAGGAACGCCGGCGGCGCGGCATATCCGACGCCATGCTCCGCCTGTCGGTCGGGCTGGAGGATCCGGCCGATCTGATCGCAGACCTGGAGCAGGCGCTGCGATGAATCCATGCCGCCGCAGGGGCGCACGGAATGATCCGGTGGCGCAACCACGAGGCGCGCCAGGCCACGGGACGCCCATCGAAAGGATTCGGCATACGGGCAGAAAGCAAAAAGGCCAACCCCGGAGAGTTGGCCTGTTGTGCTGCGCATCTGGTGCCGCTTGTCGGAATCGAACTGACGACCTACCGCTTACAAGGCGGTTGCTCTACCAACTGAGCTAAAGCGGCGCGGCGCGGATTATATCGCCAGACCGGCCATGCCGCGCGCCTTGCAATGGTTCACCGCCCCGCCCATGGATTAAACTCCGGCCACTATAACCAATGCCTCCACATGTCAGCGCGGCACAGTCATGCCGCGGATGGAGGCCAGAGATCGATGCCAGACAAGGCCGCACCTGTCCCGACTCCGCAACGCACGCTCAACGTCCTGCTGATCGAGGATTCGGAGGACGACGCGCTGCTGCTGCTGCACCGCTTCAAGGCGGCCGGCTACACCGTGTGGTCGCAGCGGGTCGAAGACGAGCGCGGGCTGCGCGATGCGCTGGCCACGCGCACCTGGGATCTGGTGCTGTCCGACCACAACATGCCGCGCTTCTCGGCGATGGCCGCGCTGTCGATCCTGCAGGGACAGGGGCTGGATCTGCCCTTCATCATCGTATCCGGCGTCATCGAGGAAGACATTGCGGTTTCGGCGATGCGCGCGGGCGCGCACGACTACCTGAGCAAGGGCAAGCTCGACCGGCTCATTCCGGCGGTCGAGCGGGAAATCCGCGAAGCGCGCAACCGCGCCGAGCGGCACAGCGCGCTCGACGCGGTGCGCGACAGCGAGGCCCGCTTCCGCGCACTGGCGGCCAACATCCCGGGCATGGTTTTCCAGCTGCTGCGCCATGAAGATGGCGGCTGGCGCTTCCTGTTCGTCAGCGAAGGCTGTCTGGCGCTGCTCGGCTTCAAGCCGGCGGAACTGGTGGCGCAGCCCAGGCGCTTCCTCGACATGGTGCAGCCGGAGGACATGCCGGAGCTGGAGCGCGCGATGCACCTGTCGGCGCACACCCAGGCCACCGTGAACTGGGATGGCCGCATCCGCCTGCCGGACGAGGACATCAAGTGGGTGAACCTGCGCTCGTCGCCGCGTGTACTGGCGTCCGGCGTACTCATCTGGGAAGGTATCGTTTCTAACATCACGCAGAGCAAGCTGACCGAACGCGAACTGCGCCAGTCGCGCGGTCAGCTCGCCGAACTGTCGTCACACCTGCAGATTGCCAAGGAAGAGGAACGCGAGCGCATCGCACGCGACATCCACGACGAACTGGGCGGCCTGCTGGTGGCGCTGAAGTTCGAGGTGTCACTGCTGGCCAACAAGACCGCGCCGGACCCGGAATCGATGAAGGCGCGTTCGTTGAGCATGGGCAAGCTGGTCGATGACGCGATCAGCACGGTCGGGCGCATCGCGCGCGAACTGCGTCCGGGCATCCTGAAGGAATTCGGGCTGGCGCCCGCGGTGGAGAGCCACGCCGAGGATTTTTCGGCGCGCACCGGCCTGAAGTGCGACCTGCTGTGCATCGACCACGACATCGATCCGGACGAGGAAACCGCGATTGCGCTGTTCCGCGTGTTCCAGGAAGCGCTGACCAATGTCTCGAAACACGCCGGCGCCCATAAGGTGGAGGTGAGGCTGACGCAGGAGGACGACGACATCGTTCTGGAAATCAGCGACGATGGCCGTGGCCTGGCAGCGGAAGACCTGAACAAGCCCAAGTCCTTCGGCCTGCGCGGCATACGCGAGCGGGTCGCCCACCTGAATGGCCGTTTTGAAGCGAGCAACCGGGAACATGGCGGCACCCGGCTGCTGCTGCGCGTCCCCGCCTGCCGGCGCACCGTACTGGAGTTTTCCCGATGAGCAGCATCCGCATTCTGATTGCCGACGACCACGCCATCGTGCGCTCGGGGCTGCGCCAGATACTGTCCGACAGCCCGGACCTGATTGTCACCGGTGAAGCGGAGAACGGCGTCGAGGCCATGCACAAGCTGCGCGACGGCAGTTTCGATCTGGTGCTGATGGATGTGTCCATGCCAGACCGCAACGGCATCGACACGCTGAAGCTGGTGCGCAAGGAATTTCCGAAGCTGCCGGTGCTGGTGCTGTCGATGCATCCGGAAGAGCAGTACGCGATACGCGCACTCAAGGCTGGCGCCTCCGGCTACCTGACCAAGCAGAGCGCGCCGGAACAGCTGGTGAACGCGATACGTCAGGTCGCCAACGGCAAGAAATACGTATCGCCGTCGCTGGCGATGGAACTGGCAAACCTGATCACCGACGACACCGGCCGCCCACCGCACGAGAAGCTGTCGGACCGCGAGTACCAGACGCTGGTAATGATCGCGTCGGGCAAGACCCTGACTCAGATCGGCGAGGAACTCAGCCTGAGCGTGAAGACGGTCAGCGTCTATCGTGCGCGCCTGCTGGAGAAGATGCACCTGAAGAACAATGCCGAACTGACCCACTACGCCCTGAAGCAGGGTCTGGTCGATTAGCTTTGTATCCGAGTGATAAAAATCACGGGGTTTCACCCTAAAGCCGCCCCTGTTCGTGCCGTTGTAAAGATTCGTTACGTCACCCCACATACACTCGATCGCCACCATGTCGGAAGCCATGCAGCCGCTTGAAATTGCACGTGAGGCCCTACGGCGGCTTGCCATGCGTCAGCTCCAGCCGACGCCGGAAAACTACCGTTCGCTCTATCACGAGATCGCAGGTACCAAGGCGGATGACCTTTTCCCCGAGCGGGCGCTCAAGCTGGTGTGCAGTACCCTGCCCCGGTTGAACCAGAGCCAGATCGAATTCACACAGCGTCTCGAAAGTGCGATCGCCAGCCGCAGCTGGTCGGCGATCAGCGGTTCGCTGGTCGGCCTGATGCGTGCGCAGGCGGCGCCGCAGCGCAAATGGACAGCGCTGCTCAAGGACGTATTCCGGCAGCTGGAGCGCAATCACGCGTCGATCAGCCCGGAACAGAAGTATCAGAATCTGCAGCAGATACTCGATTCGTCCAATGGCGAGCTGGACGCGCTGTACACCCGTCTGAGCACGCTGATGGACAAGTGGGAAGCCGCCGGCGAAGCCAGCCGCAGCAGCCCGGTCACGCTGGTCAGTTCGGTGGCAGCACACCCGGCCACGCTCGACAACAGCGACGCCGCCCTGCGCGATCTGTTCGCGCACACGCTCGAAGGTGTAGTCGGCAGCCTGCTGATCTCGGCACCGGAACTGCGCGAGGAAGCGATCGAGCTGGGTCGGGTGCTGCGCAACGTACGCGACATGACCGGCGTCGATGACCTGGCATCCAAGCTGCGCAACCTGATCTATCGACTGAACTGGGTCGTGGACGACCAGGCGGAAATCCGCTCCGGATTGCTGTCCCTGCTCGACCTGCTGCTGCAAAACATTGGCGAACTGGTGCTGGATGACCGCTGGATGCGCGGGCAGATCGACGCGCTGCGCGCTCTGTGTGACCACCCGATCAGCGCACGCGAGCTCGACGAGGTCGAGCGCCGGCTGCGTGAGGTCATCGCCCGCCAGGGCTCGCTGCGCGGAAACATCGACGACGCCAAGCACCAGATCAAGCTGATGCTGGCTGGTTTCGTCGAGCAGTTGGGCAGCTTCACCGATGCCACCTCGGGCTTCGGCGACAAGATGGAAGGCTATGCGCAGACCATCGCCGCAGCGGACGACATCACCTCGCTGCAAGGCGTGATCGCCGACGTGATCTCGACGACCCGTGAAATGCGCGCCACGACCGAACGGTCACGCGCCGAGGTCGACAGCATGCGCGACCGGGTGCGCGCCGCCGAAGCTGAAATCGAACGGCTGCAGGTGGAACTCGAGCAGACCAGCGAGAAGATGCGCCACGACCCGCTGACCGGAGCACTGAACCGCAAGGGTCTGGAAGAATCCTATGCCAAGGAAGTTTCGCGTGCGGCACGGCGCGGCACGAAGCTGTGCCTGGCCGTACTCGACATCGACAATTTCAAGCGCCTGAACGACACATACGGCCACAACACCGGCGACGAGGCCTTGCTTCATCTGGTCGGAACCGTACGCGACTGTCTGCGTCCGCACGATACGCTGTCGCGCTATGGCGGCGAGGAATTCGTCATCCTGCTGCCGGAAACCGAAATCGACGATGCCGTCATCGTGCTGCAGCGACTGCAGCGCGAGCTCACGAAGCGTTACTTCCTCGCCAACAATGAAAAACTGCTGATCACCTTCAGCGCCGGCGTCACCATCGTCGGTCAGGAAGAAGCGCAGACGTCTGCGATCGAGCGGGCCGACGTTGCAATGTATCAGGCCAAGGCGACCGGCAAGAACCGCGTCGTCATCGCGCCGCCGACTTCCCTCGCTGCCTGAGTCGCCCCGGTCCGTTGACGGACCGGCGATCGCCGCAGCCACGTTTTCCCGAACTCCCGTCACATTTGCTAACAGTCACGATGCCTGCGATGCGGGCCCGTACACCGCGTTTCCGCCCGATTCACGGCCGACCTTGCTGGCAAATGCATCCGCCGGGGCAACCTGGCGCACCCGCCGATATCGATACAGCCCGCATCAGGATGCCATTTCCGTCTCCTGACTGCCTGAAAGCCATGACGACAAAGGCTTTCATTCGGGTGCAGCGCTAAAGTTTGTTCTGTCTTCTCCGTTACTTGAATCATCGGCGACATCAACAGCGGGTCACGGAACCCGGAGCGCCGTAACGACAAACCACTTCGTGACAGGAGAATCAAAATGCCGCAAACCATCAACACCAACGTTCCTTCGCTTACCGCCCAACGGAACCTGAATTCCTCGCAGACCTCACTCGCCACCTCGCTGCAGCGCCTGTCCTCGGGCCTGCGCATCAACAGCGCGAAGGACGATGCTGCCGGCCTCGCGATCTCCGAGCGCATGACCTCGCAAGTGCGCGGCCTGAACCAGGCTGTCCGCAATGCCAACGACGCGATCTCGCTGACCCAGACGGCCGAAGGCGCGATGGGTTCGATCACCGAAGGTCTGCAGCGCATGCGTGAATTGTCGGTGCAGGCCGCCAACGATTCGAACAGCGCCAGCGACCGTCAGGCACTGCAGCAGGAAGTCTCGCAGCTGCAGCAGGAAATCAACCGCGTCGCCACGACGACCCAGTTCAACGGCAAGAACCTGCTCGACGGCTCGTTCTCCGGTCAGTACTTCCAGGTCGGCGCCAACGCCAACCAGTCGATCGGCATCAGCCTGAACAACACCAAGGCGACCAATATCGGCGCCAACACGGTTTCCGCCAACGGCACGCTGAACAACGCTGCTGCCCTCGCTGCCGGTGCCGGCGCACGTGTGGTGAACACCGTGGTTGCAGCCGAAGACCTGACCGTGACCGGCTCGCTGGGCACTGCTGCAGTGACCGTGAATGCCGGTGATACGGCTTCGACCATCGCTGCAGGCGTCAATGCCCAGAGCGCCTCGACCGGCGTCAGCGCCCAGGCCGCGACCGAAGCCACGCTGAGCGGCCTGACCGCCACCGGCACCTACACCTTCACGCTGTTCGGTTCGAACTCGACCGGTGTCGCCGTGTCGGCCACCATCGGCAACACATCCGACCTGAGCGCTCTCTCGACCGCGATCAACAACTACGCGGCGACCACCGGCATCAGCGC
>DATCUL010000297.1:0-8239 GCA_036567405.1 Methyloversatilis sp.
GGCAGTGTCACGCGGGTGGTGTCGGGATCGGCCCGCAGCGCGGCGCTGGCCTGGCGCGCCGATTCCGTCTCACCCGGCTTGACCGCCGGTTCGCTGTCGGCAGCGGCAGCCGCGACGTCGGGCAGGCTGAGGCGCACCGACAGCGGTTGCGAAAAATATTCCAGTCCGAGTGCCTCGATGCGCGCGACGTAGCGCTCGCGCACCCACTGCAGCACGAAACGGTTGGGCGCGACCAGCGCCAGGGACGCCGAATCGTCACTTTCGTTGATGCGCAGACCCTTGATCCAGGTCTGGAACTGCTGTGCGGGAAGTTCCTGCTCGAAGCGGCTGAGGCAGACTGCCCAAAACTGTTGCATCATGGTCTGCGAGGTCGCCGGGTCGATTTCGAGAGGTTGCGGGGCAGCGTAGCGGGATGCGTCCGGCCGCCGGTGCGATGACCGGCCGGGGAGCAGCTTTTGAGTGCTGTTTCGAACGCCGGATTCTAGCGCTTTCGGGCCCGCTTATCCACAGCCCCCGAAGCCGCGCCGGCGCGTGGGGATTGACAAAGCACTCGAGGTGCGATGTAATTGAGCGCTTTTTCGTCCATCTAGTGAGCAGGCCATGAAACGTACTTACCAGCCGTCGTCTGTCCGTCGCGCCCGCACCCACGGTTTCCTCGAGCGCATGCGTACCCGTGGTGGTCGCGCAGTGATCCGCGCCCGTCGTGCCAAGGGCCGCGCCCGTCTGGCAGTCTGACGCATCAATGTTTGTCTGGCCGGTTGGCAGGTGAGCCCGACTGCACGGCCCGGAACAGTGCCAGAAACAGAGTCCGGAACGCAGCCCGCAGGGGCCGGTGACGGGAGTCTGGCCTTCCGTCCGGAATACAGGCTCAGAAAAACGGATGAGTTTTCATCCGTTTTTGCTTTGCGGCGTACGCAGCGCAGCCGGCATTTCGTGATTCACCATGGTCCGTCAGCGACCGGTGGAGCGCGTCTGGGCGTTGTCGTCGCCAAGCGGCACCTGAAGCGGGCCAACGCCCGCAATCTGGTGAAGCGCCTCGCGCGCGAGGCGTTCCGCCACATCAGGGCTGAATTGAAGCCGCTGGACATCGTGTTGCGCCTGAATGCGCGGCCCGAAGCACTCGATCGCCTGCAGTTGCGGGCCGAGATCGACGCATTGCTCGGCCGGGTGCGCAGGCAGGATGCGAAGCCCGTTATGGAGGCTGCCAGTTGAAAAGCATTTTGCTTGGCCTGCTCGCCGTCTATCGCTACGCGATCAGCCCGCTGATGGGCCGCAACTGCCGCTTCGCGCCAAGCTGTTCCGAATATGCGGCTGAAGCGATAGCCCGCCATGGCAGTGTCCGCGGTGGGTGGTTCGCGCTGCGCCGCGTGTCGCGCTGTCATCCCTGGAATCCCGGCGGCTACGATCCGGTGCCCTGAGCGCCGGCGGCCCCGCGTTTCCCTCTCTTTCATTCCCTCAGCACTACTCAGACGATTCCCGAGATGGATACCCAACGCTCCGCCCTGCTGATCGTTTTCATGTTTTCCCTGTTCATGCTGTGGGACGGCTGGCAGCGCCAGTCGCAGCCGCCGGCAGCTCAGGCACCTGCTGCCGCGGCAGCCCAGTCTCCCGGCGCACAGGCACCGGTGCCGACGGTCAGTCCTGCTGCGGGTGCCGCCGATGTACCTCCGGTTGCGGTGGCGACGCAGAAGGCAGCTGTCCGCGTGGAAACCGACCTGTTCATCGCCGATGTGTCGGCCGAGGGCGGTTCGCTGATCCGTCTTGAATTGCTGAAGCATCGCGCCGGTCCGGAATCGACCGGCAACTTCGTGCTGCTGGACAACGGCGCTCAGCACCTCTATCACGCGCAGAGTGGCCTGATCGGCCAGGGTCTGCCGACGCACAAGACGGTGTATCAGCTGCCGGCCGGCGGCGAGCTGAAGCTGGCCGACGGTCAGGACAGCGTCGAACTCCGGATGACGGCGCCCGGTCCGGAAGGCGTCACCGTGACCAAGGTGCTGGTCTTCCACCGTGGGAGCTACAGCATCGACACGCGCTACGAGATCGCCAATGCCTCGGGTGCCCCGGTCAATGCACACGCCTATTTCCAGGTACTGCGTGACGGCCAGAAGATTTCGGCCGGCACCAGCATGCTGAGCACCTTCACCGGCCCGGCCTTCTACACCGAAGAGGGCAAGTACCAGAAGGTGGAATTCGCCGACATCGACAAGGAAAAGGCGAAGTACGTCACCAAGGCGCCGGATGGCTGGGTGGCGATGGTTCAGCACTACTTCGTCAGTGCCTTCATCCCGGCGCCGGGCATCGAGCGCGAGTTCTTTGCACGCAAGGTGGCGAATGACCTCTATACGGCCGGTGTCGTCGTGCCGGTGCCGAGCGCCGCACCGGGCGCGACCTCGACCATCAGTGTGCCGCTGTATACCGGTCCGCAGATCCAGGCCAATCTGGTTGCGCTGGCACCGGGTCTGGACCGGGTCGTCGATTACGGTTGGCTCAAGATCATCGCGTCGCCGATGCACTGGGTGCTGGAAAAGCTGCACGCGCTGGTCGGCAACTGGGGCTGGGCCATCATCCTGCTGACGGTGCTGATCAAGGCGATATTCTTCCCGCTGTCGGCAGCGAGCTACCGGTCGATGGCCAAGCTGCGCCTGGTCACGCCGCGCATGCAGCAGATCAAGGAACGCCACGCCAACGACCGTGCGCGCATGCAGCAGGAAATGATGGAGCTGTACAAGACCGAGAAGATCAATCCGCTGGGTGGCTGCCTGCCCATCGTGATCCAGATTCCGGTGTTCATTTCGCTGTACTGGGTGCTGCTGGGCAGCGTCGAGATGCGCAACGCACCGTGGATAGGCTGGATCACCGACCTGTCGATCAAGGATCCGTTCTTCGTGCTGCCGCTGCTGATGGGTGTCACGATGTTCGTCCAGACCAAGCTGAACCCGACGCCGCCGGATCCGATCCAGGCCAAGGTGATGCTGTTCCTGCCCGTGGTGTTCACCGGCATGTTCCTGTTCTTCCCGTCCGGCCTGGTGCTGTACTGGACGATCAACAACATCCTGTCGATCGCGCAACAGTGGCAGATCACCCGGATGATCGAGGCCGGCAAGACCGCCAAGGCCTGATCCGGACAGCAGTCCGGTCGATGCGCCGAGGGCGCCGCTCCCGCGATACGTCCGGCACCGGACGAGTATTGCGGGAGCGGCGCCCTCGCCACGACAGGACCCGGAAAACGCATCCTTCACCGGATTTTTCGAGATGAGCGCACGCCAGACCGACACCATCGCCGCGATCGCCACCGCACCCGGACGCGGCGGCATCGGCGTGATCCGCGTGTCCGGGCGCAGTGCCGCCGACATTGCTCGCGGCATTCTCGGGCGCCTGCCCGAAGCACGGCACGCCAGCTTCTCGAAATTCCTGTCGGCCGACAGCGCGGTGATCGATCACGGCATCGCGCTGTGGTTCGAGGCGCCGGCGTCCTACACCGGCGAACACGTGCTCGAACTGCACGGACATGGCGGCACGGCCGTGCTGCAGGCCATGCTGGCGCGCTGCTTCGAACTGGGCGCCCGGCCGGCTCGCCCGGGTGAATTCACCGAGCGGGCCTTCCTGAATGACCGCATCGATCTGGCGCAGGCCGAGGCGGTGGCCGACCTGATAGACGCGAGTACGGTTTCGGCGGCGCGTTCCGCGATGCGTTCGCTGGACGGCGAGTTCTCCCGTCACATCCATCAGCTGGAGGACGCGCTGCTGAATCTGCGCATGTTCGTCGAGGCCACGCTCGACTTTCCGGAAGAGGATGTCGAGTTCATCGAACAGGCGGGTGCGCGCAGGAAGCTGGGCGACGTCATGCGGGCACTGGCTACGCTGCGCGAACGTGCGCGGTGTGGCGCGGTACTGCGCGAAGGGCTGACCGTCGTGCTGGCGGGCGCGCCCAACGTCGGGAAGTCCAGCCTGCTCAATGCGCTGGCCGGCGAAGATCGTGCCATCGTCACCGATATCGCGGGTACCACGCGCGACACGCTGCGCGAGCTGATCGCCATCGACGGCGTACCGCTGCACGTGATCGACACCGCGGGCCTGCGCGATACCGACGATCCGGTCGAACAGGCCGGCATCGCCCGCACCCGGCGGGAACTCGATCGCGCTCATGCGGTGATCCACCTGGTCGACGCCCGCACCGGCTTCGACGCGGACGCGCGTGGCATCGATGCCGCTTTGCCGGCAGGCCTGCGGCGCATTCGCGTATTCAACAAGATCGATCTCAGCGGCGAACAGGCGAGGATGGAGGTACATGACCATGTAATTTCAGTCTGGCTGTCGGTGCGCAGCGGAGAGGGGCTCGACCTGCTGCAGCGCGCCCTGCTCGACTGCATCGCCTGGCATGGTGGCGCCGAAGATGCACTGGCCGCACGCAGCCGTCACCTGCATGCACTCGATACCGCAATCGCTCATCTGGACGCGGCGCAGCGCTGCATTGCCGGAGAGATGCTGCAGCTTGATCTGTTCGCCGAAGAACTGCGACTGGCCCATCGCGCGCTCGGCGATATCACCGGCGAGTTCACGCCGGACGATCTTCTGGGCGAGATATTTTCCCGGTTCTGCATAGGCAAGTGAGCGGAATGTTTCACGTGAAACATCGGGAGATCAACCGGTGGTGATCGATCTCGCACTGTTGTGCGCCGGTGCCTTCTTTGCCGGACTGGTCGATGCGATGGTCGGTGGCGGCGGGCTGGTTCAGGTGCCGCTGCTATTCAACGTGTTCCCGGGCACCGCGCCGGCTACGCTGTTCGGTACCAACAAGGCGGTCAGCATCGTCGGAACCAGTCTGGCGGCGCGCCGCTACCTCGGTCGTGTCGATATGGACTGGCGGGTGCTGTGGCGGGCCGCGTTGGCGGCCTTTATCGCGTCCTTTGCCGGTGCGGCAACCGTGGGGTGGTTTCCGCCGCACCTGCTGCGTCCTTTGGTTATCGTGCTGCTGCTGGCGGTGTTGGTCTATACGCTGAAGAAAAAGGACTTCGGAGTTGTCGTCGGTGATGGCGCATGCCAACCCAGGCCGGTGCTGGCGCTGATGCTGGGTGCAGCGATCGGTTTCTACGACGGGTTTTTCGGGCCGGGCACCGGCAGCTTTCTGATCTTCCTGTTCGTGCGCTGCTACGCCTGGAATTTCCTGCGTGCGTCGGCCGCGGCGAAGGTCGTGAACGTCAGCACCAATCTTGCCGCGCTGACGTGGTTCGTGCCGTCCGGGGCCATCATGCTGAAGATCGCCGGAATGATGGCGCTGGCGAATCTTGCCGGTGCCTGGGTCGGCTCCCACCTCGCCATGAAAAACGGCGCACTGTTCGTGCGCCGTGTATTCATCGTGGTGGTCGGTCTGCTGGTCGCCCGCCTGATCTGGGACAGCCTGGTCACCTGACCGGTTGCGGGTGTTTCACGTGAAACATCAGAAGCCGATGCGGATGGGCGGCAGGATGACGGTCACGCCGTCCCTTGGCTGCGGGTAGCGATAGCCATATCCGTAAGCGCCATAGACAACAGGCGGCGGTGGAGCCACATATACCGGCGCCGCGTAATAGCCCTGCACCACTTCAGGCCGATAGTAGCCACCGTAATACGGTCGGTCATAGGCACGGTGTCCATATCCGTGACCGTGATGACGCCCATATCCGCCGCCATCATGGCGATATCCCCTGTAGCCGTCGCCATCACCGTGGGCGAACGCCGAACCGCTGGCCAGCAGGGCCAGTGCAATCGCTGCCGTACCGATGACCTTCATGATTTGCCGATCTTTTGTGAGGAACACGCTATCAGCGTAGTGCCCCATTGCGCTTCATGTCGTAAGCGACTGTAAGCCAATGCTATGCGTCGGCCGGTCGGGCGACCTTGGTGTTCGGTGCCCGAGGTCGTATCATTCAGCCCCTTCGCCCTCTTTTGCATTGCAGCGAACATGGATTTCCCGACCCGCTACGACGTGATCGTCATCGGTGGCGGCCATGCCGGTACCGAAGCCGCGCTGGCTTCCGCGCGCGTCGGCGCGCGTACCCTGCTGCTGACCCACAATATCGAGACGCTGGGCCAGATGTCGTGCAACCCTTCGATCGGCGGCATCGGCAAGGGCCATCTGGTCAAGGAAGTGGATGCACTGGGCGGCGCCATGGCGCTGGCCACCGACGAGGCGGGCATCCAGTTCCGCATCCTGAATGCGAGCAAGGGTCCGGCGGTGCGCGCCACGCGCGCTCAGGCCGACCGTGTGCTGTACAAGGCCGCGATCCGTCATCGGCTCGAAAACCAGCCGAACCTCGACCTGTTCCAGCAGGCGGCGGCCGATCTCATCATGGACGGTGATCGTGTCGCCGGCGTCGTGACCGAGGTCGGCATCCGCTTCAAGGCACGAGCGGTCGTGCTGACTGCCGGCACCTTCCTGAACGGCCGCGTGCATGTCGGGCTGCAGAATCATTCCGCCGGGCGCGCCGGAGATCCGCCGGCGATCCGTCTGGCGGAGAAGCTGAAGGAACTCGGACTGCCGCAGGGGCGGCTCAAGACCGGCACGCCGCCGCGCATCGACGGCCGCTCGATCGACTATTCGGTGATGCAGCCGCAGCCGGGCGATGATCCGGTGCCTGTGTTCAGTTTCATCGGCGACCGCGCGATGCATCCGCGCCAGCTTCCGTGCTGGATCACCCACACGACGACGCGCACGCACGACATCATCCGTGGCGGGCTGGACCGCTCGCCCATGTATACAGGCGTGATCGAAGGCGTCGGCCCGCGCTACTGCCCGAGCATCGAGGACAAGATCCACCGCTTTGCCGACCGCGACAGCCACAACATCTTCCTGGAGCCGGAAGGGCTGACGACGCACGAGGTGTACCCGAACGGGATTTCCACCTCGCTGCCATTCGACGTGCAGCACGATCTGGTGCGCAGCATTCCCGGGCTGGAGAACGCCCACATCCTGCGGCCGGGCTATGCCATCGAATACGACTATTACGATCCGCGCGGTCTGAAGTCTTCGCTGGAAACGCGCGCCATCGCCGGCCTGTTCTTCGCCGGTCAGATCAACGGCACGACCGGCTACGAGGAGGCCGCGGCGCAGGGCCTGCTGGCTGGTCTGAACGCGGCGCGTCAGACCATGGAACTGGAGGCCTGGTGCCCGGCACGCAGCGAGGCCTATCTAGGCGTGCTGGTCGATGACCTGATCACGCGCGGTGTGGCCGAGCCCTATCGCATGTTCACCTCGCGCGCCGAGTACCGTCTGAGCCTGCGCGAAGACAATGCCGACCTGCGTCTGACCGATCAGGCGCACGCCATGGGCCTGATCGACGACGCGCGCTGGGATGCCTACAACGAAAAGCGCGACGCCATCGCCGCCGAGGAACAGCGGCTGCGCGCAACCTGGGTGCGCCCGGATACGCTGCCGGCGGACGACGCAGTGCGCGTGCTCGGCAAGGTGATCGAACGCGAGTATTCGCTGTTCGATCTGCTGCGTCGCCCGGACGTGAGCTATGCGTCGCTGATGACGCTGCCCGGCATGCCTGAGCCGATCGGGCATGCCCAGGCGATCGAACAGCTCGACATCCTGGCCAAATACCAAGGCTACATCGACCGCCAGCAGGACGAGGTAGACCGCCTGCGTGCGACCGAAGATACCCGGCTGCCGGACGACATCGACTACGCCGAAGTCGGCGGTCTGTCGCGCGAGGTACGGCAGAAGCTGGTGCAGCACCGCCCGGAAACGCTGGGCCAGGCCTCGCGCATCCAGGGCATCACGCCGGCGGCGATATCGCTGCTGCTGGTGCATCTGAAGAAGCGGCAGGCGGTGCCCAGCGCGGCGTGATGCGCCCGCCGCGGCACCCGATAGAAAATGATTTGAAGCAGCTTGAACTGAACCGCCAATGACCCTGCAAACCGAACTCGACGCCGGTCTCGCCGCGCTGGACCTGCCGCTCTCCGCAGCGGCCCGTACCCGTCTGCTGAACTACATCGCGCTGATGTCCAAGTGGAACGCGGTCTATAACCTGACCGCGATACGCGAAGAATCGCGCATGCTGACGCACCACCTGCTCGACGCACTGTCGGTCCAGCGCTTCCTTCCGGACGGCGCACGCCTGGTGGACATCGGTTCCGGCGGCGGCGTGCCGGGCATTCCGCTGGCGATTGCCCGGGCCGATCTCGACGTGCTGTCGATCGAGCCGAATTCCAAGAAGGCCTCGTTCCAGCAGCAGGTGCGCATCGATCTCGG
>DATCUL010000298.1:0-4893 GCA_036567405.1 Methyloversatilis sp.
TTCGGACGTCCGGTCGAACCCGAGGTGTAGATGACGTAGGCAAGATCGGACGGACTCGGCGCCGGCAGACATGCTTCGGCGGGTACAGTGGCCGGCAGGTCCTCGTCCCGGTCGAGGCACAGAATCCGTCCGGCATGGTCCGGCAGACTGTCCCGCAATGCCGAATGCGTCAGCACCACCGGCGCGCCCGAATCTTCCAGCATGTACGCGATCCGCGCCGGCGGGTACGACGGATCCAGCGGAACGTACGCCCCCCCCGCCTTCAGTATCCCCACCGCCCCTGCCACCAGATCCACCGAGCGCTCGAGATACAGCCCGACCCGCACATCCGGACCCACACCCAGCACGCGCAGCGCATGTGCAATCCGGCTCGCCTTCGCGTTGAACGCTCCGTAGCTCAGCGTCTCTTCGACGCTCTCCAGCGCCACCGCCTCCGGACTGCGCCCGACCTGTGCCTCGAACAGCGACACCAGCGTCGAATCCTGCGGAAAAGGCACCTCTACCTGCGACCAGGCAACCGGAACTGCGCGCGGACGAAGCACCAGCGGGGTGACGGACGCGCCGATGTCATCCCTCTGCAGCGCACGGGCCATGTCTTCGAGCGTCGATGCCTTGAACACATCGCTCAGCGAAACTTCACGCCCGGCCATGCCGCGCAGCCGGCTGGCCAGCTGCGCCGCCTGCAGCGAATGTCCGCCCAGCTCGAAGAAGTTGTCGTGCACGCCCACACGTGGCACGCCCAGCACCTCCGCCCACAGCGCCGCCAGTGCCGCCTCCTGCTCCGTGCGCGGCGCGACGTGGTTTTCGGAAACCGCAGTCAAATCCGGCACCGGCAGAGCGGCGCGGTCGAGCTTGCCATTGGCCGTGATCGGCAGCGCGTCGACCCGCACGAACGCCGACGGCACCATGTGCGCCGGCAGGCTCTCGTCATGGCCTCCGTCGCTTGCGACGGCTCTGCATCCGCTTCAGCAGGAATGATGCCAAGCCGGTGCACCGCCCAAAGCCGGCTTCGAATCAGTGCGATAGCGACGCGCCCGCCTGCCGGCCCGACAAACCGTGAGGGGTTTGCGACAAGGCTTTGTCGGGTTTGGCAGGTGTCGCGACGCGCATCACTCGATACCGTCCATCTTCGCCTTCTGGTAGATGGCGGCCTGCAGGCGCCGGGCGATGCCGCCGGGGCTGGCGTCGAAGTTGCGGCTCGACGCATTCAGCGCGTCCTGCGCGATCGCCGCTTCGGCCAGCGTCAACGCGATGCGTCCGGCCATGTGCGTGGCCTGCGGCACTGCGCGCAGGATGGCCTGGCGGTTCGGATGTTCGATCAGCGGCACCAGCTTGTCCGCCTCCGGCCTGCCGTCGAGGCAGACCGCATCGTTGATCACCTCGACCTTGCGGCCGTCTTCGGTCGTCTTCACATGGATCGCCATTTCACTTCTCCCGTCAGATGGGCTGCACCGCCGGTGACGAAGCAGGACGCGTGCCGCAGCCGGCGGCGGGCGGCGGGAACGAAGCTTGCTCGGGACCTCGTCGACATCATGGTCAGAGGGAATGCCAGCATGCAGATCGGTGTAGACAGCCAGCGCGCGGTCGAGAACAAGCGCGTATTCGTCATCGACAGCGATGAAGTGGTCAGCATGGCGCTGCAGTTCATGCTGGCCGACGAAATGGAAACCCACGTACTGGGCAGCAGCGCGGAGGCGCTGGCCAAGGGACGCAGCGCACCGCCTGATCTGGTGCTGCTCGGTGCCGACGTTCTGACGGGCGAAGGCGTGGACGTGGTCACCCGGCTGAAGGACGGCCTGGGTGGCGTCAGGATGCTGCTGGTGTGCACCGATGCCGAAGACGAAAGCATCCGGCAGGCGCTGGCGCTCGGTGCGGAGAGCACCCTGCTGCGTCCGCTGAAGCTCGAGAACGTCAGGCGCAAGGTCGACACCCAGCTCGGCCGGCGCGCACCGCTCGAAATTCCGGTCGTGCTGCGCTGAGGCGACCGCAATGAAAGTGATGATCGACGCGCCGCACGTCGAATGCATGATCAATGCATTCCCCGACCTGGCGACGCTGCGCGAACAACTCCGCTTCGGCAGCCGGGTCGAGGTGCCAGTGTCGCGCCTGTCGACCGACGCGCTGCGTTTTCTCGGCAAGCTGTATCGCGACGCCGGACCGGCGATGCAGGCGCGCGCCGCCCATCTGGAAACCCTGCAGCGCGCGCTCGACGGCGACGGTCACCGCTTCGCCGCCGGCGAGCTCGAATCGGTGGTGCCGGCGCTGGCCCGTCATCTGGCCAGGGACGCCCTGCGCGGCTGGCTGTTCACCGCCAATCTGATGACGCGCCCGCTGCCCTGGGTGATCACCCGGCTGGACTTCACGCCGGCCGGCAACGACGAGACCGGCAAGGTATTCATCGAATTGAAAGCCAACGTGAAGGCCACGCTGGCAACCGCCGTGATCCGCATCTATGCGGCCGACGTCACCGGTCGCACGATAGGCGAGATACTCGCCGCCAAGGGTTTCCTGAAGGAAACACCGGAACTGGTGGCAGCCCACGACGCCACCGTGGAACGCTACTTCGACTGGCGCGGCCGCTACGGCGAACAGTTCTCCGGCACCGGTACCGGCTTCCATGCAGAAGATCCGCTGGCCAGCCACCGCGATACCGACTGGTCACGCAAGGACGTCATCGTGCTGTCGGCCAGTGGCGGCGCGGCACGCCTGGTCAACGACGAAGGCATCCTCCCGGCGCGCAGCCTGCTGCTGGACGCACCGGGCGACATACTCGGCCCGTACCTGCGCCGGGCGGCCAGGAGCAACCGCTACGAGGCCGAAGACGAGGTCGGCGCCTCGCGCGAAGCGATGCCGGACGGGCTGTTCACGCAGTTGCCGGTGCATCCCTACATCTTGATGTTCCATCTCGACCTGCACCACTACCTGTGGGTGCACGTGGACGACATCACACCCTGGGCCTACCAGCCGGCGCTGAAGCGGAAGCTCGTGCTGCCGCCCGAACAGACCGACCTGATCGACATCCTGACCGCCGAGATGGACGTGCTGATGGACGACATCATCGCCGGCAAGTCGGGCGGCACCACCGTGCTGTGCGCCGGGCCGGCCGGCGTCGGCAAGACGCTGACCGCCGAGGTGTATTCGGAAATCATCCGCCGGCCACTGTACCGGGTGCATTCCGGCCAGCTCGGCCTGAACGTCGCCGCGATGGAGACCGCGCTGAAGGACGTGCTGACGCGCGCCCAGCGCTGGGGGGCGGTGATGCTGATCGACGAAGCCGACGTCTACATCAAGCGGCGCGACGACAACATCGCGATGAACGCCGTTGTCGGCGTGTTCCTGCGCGTGCTCGAATACTTCAACGGCCTGCTGTTCCTGACCACCAACCGGGTCGACGACATCGACGAGGCCATCGTGTCGCGCTGCATCGCACTGATCAAGTACGTACCGCCCGATCAGCCGGCACGGGCCCGCATCTGGCGGGTGATGGCCGACCAGTTCGCACTGGACATCGACGACGCGCTGATCGCCGAACTGACGGTGCTGTTTCCTGCCGCCACCGGCCGCGACATCAAGGGCCTGTCGAAGCTGGCGGCCAAGTACTGCCAGCACAAGACCTGCCTGCCCACGCTCGACGTGTTCCGGCGCTGCGCGATCTTCCGCGGCATGGACCAGGCACACGAACTTCCTGCATGACCCACCTCATCTGAACGGAGACCACCATGGCACGCATCGGCATATTTTTCGGCACCAACAGCGGCAGCACGCGCAAGGTCGCCAAGCAGATCAAGAAACGCTTCGACGATGACACGATGGCCGAACCGGTCAATATCAACAAGGCTCAGCCGGCCGATCTCGCCGCCTACGACTTCCTGATCCTGGGCACACCGACACTGGGCGACGGCCTGCTGCCCGGACTGGAAGCCGAATGCGACGACGAGAGCTGGGCCGAGGCGCTCGACAAGCTCAAGGGCACCAGCTTCGCCGGCAAGACCGTGGCCATCTACGGACTGGGCGACCAGGACACCTACGGCCACGAATTCGTCGACGGCATGATCCTGCTGTACGACTTCTTCAAGGATGCCGGGGCAAAGATCGTCGGTGCCTGGCCGGTCGACGGCTACACGTTCGACGTGTCCCAGTCGGTGATCGACGACAAGTTCGTCGGTCTGGCGATCGACCAGGACATCCAGCCCGAACTGACCGCCGAACGCATCGACGGCTGGCTCAAGCTGATCGCACCGGACTTCGGGCTGGCGCTGTAAGCGCGTGCGGCGGTCCGGGCTGTCCCGGCCGCCGCACGTCACTCGCCGTCGTCGAGGTCGATCTCGATGACGCCATCGGTCAGACGGATCGGGTATTCGCGCATCGCGCAGCCTTCGGGCGCCAGACCTTCTCCGCTGTGCCCGTCGAACACCCAGCCGTGCGCGATGCAGGTGAGCGTGTGCCCGCTGAACACACCGCGCGCGAGCGACACGTCACCATGCGGACAGCGCGCATCCCAGGCACGGGGCCGTCCGCCGTACGGCCACACGACGATGACGTCCACGTCGCCAGCCATGCATGGCACGAGCTCGCCTTCATGGAGCAGACGGCTGCTGCACAGCGGCTGGAAGGCCATGGTGCTCTCCGGGGAATGGCACGACGACAGAGCGGGGAGTGGCCGGTTGCGCCCCTCCCCGGTCGCAGGAATCAGAACTTCACCAGGATGTCTTCGTCACGCACGATGAACTGGCATGCCAGACGCCAGGGCGGCGGAATATCGCGTGTCTCCGCATCGGCGATTTGGGTCGCATTGATGCGGCCGGACAACTTGAGCACAACCTTTTCCTTTTCGGTCAGGTGCATGCCCATCGGCGTCTTGCGTTCCAGTATCGTGACTTCGATGGCGCAGGA
>DATCUL010000299.1:0-6793 GCA_036567405.1 Methyloversatilis sp.
GCGGGTGCGTTGCGGGCAATGAAGGCCTTCATTGCCGACACGTCGGCATCCATCACCTCGAAGCGCTGTGGCAGGGTTTCGAGGTTTTCCATGCCGGCAGGACGCACCGGTTCGGTACCCAGCGCCTCGACCACGGTTTCGGAAAACTTCGCCGGCAGCGCGGTTTCCAGCACGATCATCGGAATGTCCGACTCCCGATGTTCGAGCGCCACCTTCAGCCCGTCGGCGGTATGCGTGTCGATCGCACGTCCCCAGCGCTGCACCGCCAGCCGCATCGTGGCCAGCCGATGTGCATGGTTGCTGCTGCCGGACTGGAAGCCGTAGTCCGACGACACACGCTCGAACAGGCCGGTCCCCGCCAGATCGAACGGACGGCCGCGATCGACCTCGCCCCACATCGCGCGTACCCGCGCCGCGTCGCGCCCGGTGAGATCGAAGATGAAGCGCTCGAAATTGCTCGCCTTCGAAATGTCCATCGACGGGCTGGTCGTGTGCAGCGTCTCGACATTCGATCGCGGACGATAGACGCCGGTGCGGAAGAACTCGTCGAGCACGTCGTTCTCGTTGGTGGCGACCACCAGATGGCGGATCGGCAGTCCCATCATGCGGGCGATGTGGCCCGCGCAGACATTGCCGAAATTGCCGGACGGTACGGTGAAGCTGACCGCCTCGTCGTTGCTCTTCGTCGCCGCGAAATAGCCCTTGAAGTAATAGACGACCTGCGCCGACACGCGCGCCCAGTTGATCGAATTGACGGTGCCGATGCGGTACTTCGCCTTGAATTCGAGGTCGTTGGACACCGCCTTGACCATATCCTGACAGTCATCGAACACACCTCGCACCGCGATGTTGAAGATGTTCGGATCCTGCAGGCTGAACATCTGCGCCGTCTGGAAGCGGCTCATCTTGCCGTGCGGACTGAGCATGAACACGCGCACGCCGTGCTTGCCGCGCATCGCGTATTCCGCGCTCGAACCGGTGTCGCCCGAGGTGGCACCGAAGATGTTCAGCTGCGCTCCGCTCCTGTCCAGTGCGTATTCGAACAGATTGCCGAGCAGCTGCATCGCCATGTCCTTGAACGCCAGCGTCGGTCCGTTCGACAGTTCGAGCAGGTGCAGGCCGGATTCCAGCGTATACAGCGGCGTGATGTCGCGCGCATCCGAGCCGGACACCGTGTTCCGGTAGACCTCGGGCGTGTAGGTGCGGTCTATCAGCCCGCGCAGTTCGTCCGCCGGAATGTCGTCGGCAAAGCGCGACAGCACGGCGAATGCGAGCTGGCGGTAGTCCATGCCGCGCATCGCGTCGAGTTCGGCCCGCGAGAACCTCGGGTAGGCAAGCGGCATCGCCAGGCCGCCATCTTCCATCAGGCCACCCAGCAGGATGTCGGTGAAACGCTTCTGCGGCGACTGGCCGCGGGTCGATATGTATTGCATCGCGTCGTGCATGGATTTCGCTGTCTGTTTCAATGGATGCGCCGCTTCGAGCGGTTGGCACAAGGCGCAACAATTTAGCACAGCGCACAAGCGACTCCGATTCCGGCGAGCGCCGGTTATGGCGGCATGCAGCGCACCATGATGGAGCGCGGGTCTAGACTTAGTAGTTTTGCGCGAATCATCGATGACGGGCCTGTTCGACCTGCTGCGCCGCCACCTGGTGTCGGACGCCCCCCCACTGACGCGGGCGGAACGCTGGCGCAGCACCATCGCCGGTTTTTTCGGCCTGCTGCTGTTCGAAGGCGTTCTTTTCGTGCTGCCGCTGGCGCCCGAAGAAAAGAACCTGCTCGCACCACTGGGCGCCACCTCGGTCATCCTGTTTGCGTTGCCGCACAGTCCGCTGGCACAGCCGTGGTCGGTGATCGGCGGCCTGCTGCTGGCAGCCCTGCTCGGCTACGGCTGCGGCCGCTGGCTGCCGCCCGGCCCCTGGGTGATTGCCACCGCACTGGCTGCGACCATCTGGGTTACGGCGCGCACGCGCTGCATCCACCCGCCGGCCGGCGCGATGGCGTTGACCATGGCCATGGCCGCCGCGCACGGTACGCCATTCGAGGCGGCCATGCTGGCGGCGACGGCAAACACGCTGGCCATCATGGTGTCGGTGATGGTCGTCAACAACGTCATTCCCGGACGGCACTATCCGCAGGGCGCTCCACCGGCGGTGCAGCTGCATGAGCATGTACCGCCACAGGCCGTTGCGCACGAGGACATCGAGGCTGCGCTGGGAGAGATAGACGGATTCCTCGACATCCGCGAGGATGATCTGACCGACCTGTACCAGCGCGCGTTGCGCCACGCTTTCGAGCGTACGCACCGGCTGCGCTGCATCGACCTGCTGGCGCAGGAGCCTGTGGCCGCACCGGCGCTGGAATTCGCCACACCGCTGGCCGACGCCTGGATCACGATGCGCCGGCTGCGCGTCGATGCCCTGCCAGTCGTCGACCGCAGCCGCCGGGTGATCGGCCTGCTGGCACTCGAGGATTTTCTGCACCGTGTGACCCCGGACGAGCACCGAACCGTCGGAGAAGCCGTGCGCCACCTGCTCGGCCGCACGCCGCAGGTGCACTCGGACAAACCCGAAGTGGTCGGACAGATGATGCGCGACGTCCGGGACGGCCTGCTGGTCGCACACCAGAACGACCGGATCGCGGCCGTTTCGCAGGTGCTGGCCGGCGGACGCCAGCCCTCGGTGCCGGTAGTCAACGGTGCCGACCGGCTGGTCGGCACCCTGGGGCGGGCGGATCTGGTCGCCGCGCTGTACAACTACGTGTCGCTGGCCGACGCAATGCAGGCCCGCGAGACCGACTAGCGCCCGGGCGCCGTTCAGCCGATCAGTTCCTCCAGACGCAGGCGCGTCACGCTGCCGACCGTGCTGGCCAGCGCCTCGATGCGGGCAATCGCGGCATCGACGTGCTTCTCGCGCGTGACATGGGTCAGGATGATGATGTTGGCCTGATGCTCGCCTTCCGACGGCTCCTTCTGCAGCATCGCGTCGATGCTGATGCCCTGGTCGGCCAGGATGCGCGTGATGTCGGCCAGCACGCCCGGCTTGTCCAGCACGCGCAGGCGCAGGTAGTAGGCGCTTTCGACCTCACTGATCGGCAGGATGGGCGTGTCGGACAGCTGGTCAGCGCGGAAGGCCAGGTGCGGCACGCGGTGTTCCGGATCGGCGGTATGCAGGCGCGTGACGTCCACCAGATCGGCGATGACGGCGCTGGCGGTCGGCTCGGCGCCAGCACCGCGACCGTAATACAGCGTCGCACCCACGGCATCGCCCTTGACCAGCACCGCGTTCATCGCGCCTTCGACATTGGCAATCAGGCGCTTGGCCGGAATCAGCGTCGGATGCACGCGCAGTTCGAAACCGTCGGCCTTGCGCTTGGTGATGCCCAGCAGCTTGATGCGGTAACCGAGTTCCTCCGCGTAGCGGATGTCGTCCGCCGTCAGCTTCGTGATGCCTTCGATGTGGGCACGCTCGAACTGAACCGGAATGCCGAAAGCGATCGACGACAGCAAGGTGATCTTGTGTGCGGCGTCCACGCCTTCGATGTCGAAGGTCGGATCGGCTTCGGCATAACCCAGGCGCTGCGCGTCGGCCAGCGCGTCGGCGAAGGTGAGTCCCTTGTCGCGCATTTCCGACAGGATGTAATTGGTCGTGCCGTTGATGATGCCGGCCACCCACTCGATACGGTTCGCGGTCAGGCCTTCGCGCACCGCCTTGATGATGGGGATGCCGCCAGCGACCGCCGCCTCGAACGCGACCATGACCCCCTTGGCCTGGGCTGCGGCAAAGATTTCCTGCCCGTGCACAGCCAGCAGCGCCTTGTTGGCGGTCACTACGTGCTTGCCGTTGGCGATGGCTTCCAGCACCAGATCCTTGGCGATCGTGTAGCCGCCGATCAGTTCGACCACGATGTCGATGTTGGGGTCACGCACCACTTCGAACGCGTCGCCGGTCACCTTCACCTTGCCGCCGGTCAGCTCGGAAGCACGTCCGGTGTCGCGGTCCGCGACCGCGGTGATCTGGATCGGACGGCCGGCGCGGCGCGTGATTTCTTCCTGATTGCGGGTCAGCACCGTCCAGGTACCGCCGCCAACCGTGCCGATGCCGAGCAGGCCTACATTGATGGGTTTCATGCTTTCCTCGTGTTGATGGTGCTGCGGTGATCAGGCCTGGGCCAGATCCCGTGAAAAATGAAAACAGGCGATGTGCATGCCTTCGCGGTGATAGAAGCGGTGCGCATCGACGCGCTGCGTGCCCGAATCCAGCCTCAGGCGCGTTGCCCCGCGGCCGCGTGCTTCGTCGGCCAGCCAGTCGAGCAGTTGCCTGCCGGTTCCCCGCGAGCGGGCCGCCGCCGTCGTGACCAGATCGTCCACATAGAAATGCACGCCGGACGAGGTGTTGCGATAGCAGCGGAACACGGCCACCGCCAAGACTTCGGAACCGGCCGTGGCTGCTGCGATCTCGCCGCCGTCATCGATGATGCACTGCATCGTGCCGACGTAATCGGCCGGCAAGTCCGGACGCAGTTCGCGATGCACCGCTTCGCAGCGAGCCAGCCACTCCGGATCGACAAGGGCACGTCCGACAGCGATCCGGCGCACCACGACCTCAGACGACATGACGCTTTCGGTAGCCGTCGAGGAAGCGCGCGATGCGCCCGATGGCTTCGCGCAGATCGTCCTCGTGCGGCAGGAACACGACGCGGAAGTGGTCCGGACGCGGCCAGTTGAAACCGGTGCCCTGAACCAGCAGCACGCGCTGTTCCTCCAGCAGTTCCAGAATGAAGCGCTGGTCGTCATCGATGCGGTAGACCGCCGGATCCAGCTTCGGGAACAGGTAGAGCGACGCCCTCGGCTTGACGCAGCTGACGCCCGGAATCTGCGTCAGCAGTTCCCAAGCCACGTCGCGCTGACGCGCCAGACGTCCGCCCGGGCAGACCAGATCGTTGATCGTCTGGTAGCCGCCGAGCGCGGTCTGGATCGCGAACTGCCCCGGCACGTTGGAACACAGGCGCATCGACGCCAGCATGTTCAGGCCGTCGATGTAGTCGCGCGCATGGCGCTTGTCGCCGGACACCACCATCCAGCCGGCACGGTAGCCGCAGGCGCGGTAGTTCTTCGACAGGCCGTTGAAGGTGACGAACAGCAGGTCGTCGGCCAGCGACGCGATCGAGGTGTGGGTCGCGCCGTCGTACAAGGTCTTGTCGTAGATCTCGTCGGCGAACACGATCAGGTTGTTCTCGCGCGCGATCTGCACCAGGTCGAGCAGCAGCGCGTCCGAATACAGGGCGCCGGTCGGGTTGTTCGGGTTGATGATGACGATGGCGCGCGTGCTGGGCGTGATCTTGGCGCGGATGTCGGCCAGATCGGGCATCCAGTCGGCGCCTTCGTCACAGATGTAGTGGCGCGCTGTGCCGCCGGCCAGCGTGACCGCCGCCGTCCACAGCGGATAGTCCGGCGCCGGCACCAGCACCTCGTCGCCGCTGTTGAGCAGCCCCTGCATCGCCATCACGATCAGCTCGGACGCGCCGTTTCCGATGAAGATGTCGTCCACGCCCACACCCGGAATGCGCTTTTCCTGGCAGTACTGCATGATCGCCTTGCGTGGCGCGAACATGCCTCGCGAGTCGCTGTAACCCGAGGCGTCCGGCAGGTTGCGGATCACGTCCTGGACGATTTCCTCCGGCGCTTCGAAACCGAAAGGTGCCAGATTGCCGATGTTCAGCTTGATGACGCGCTGCCCTTCCTCCTCCATCTGGCGCGCGCGCGCGAGCACGGGACCGCGGATGTCGTAGCAGACATTGGAGAGCTTCGATGATTTGCTGACGGGCGGGCGCACGATGACGGGTTCTGAAGGCACTTTGGATGAATGACGGGACATTGATGACCTTTCGCGGCAGCGCCTTGGCGCAGTCCGCCGCACGGACGTCTTTGTCCGATGGCGAAAAAAGATATGATTGTATGCGAGCGTCGAAGTCAGGGCAAAACCGGCTGCGCGACGCCGCAGGACGATTACCGTACCGCCTCAGACCCCAGCCATCGTGAAGCTTCATCAGACTCCTCGATCGACCATCCCTCTCGTCACCGGTTTCGGAGAAGGCTATCTCCAGATCGGTGACCGTCGCCTGACCCGCACGCTGGTGCTCGGCCCGGGAACCGTGCTCGAAGACTGGGGCTCGGGCAATCTGGATGAACTGAAACCGGACGACTTCGCGCAACTGATCCCGCTGTCGGTACAGATCCTGCTTCTCGGCACGGGTCCGGTGCAACGCTTCCCGAAGCCGGCGCTGCTGCGCCCGCTGATCGACGCCGGTATTGGCGTTGAGGTAATGGACACACTGGCGGCGGCACGCACCTACAACATACTGGTGGCCGAAGGTCGCTCCGTGGCGGCCGTGCTGATGCAGCCGGATGCCGCCCCCTGAATCGCAGAAACACGGCGTGCCGGCCGGACCCGGCCGGCTCTGCCTGAGGTCCTCACGCATGGAGAGCAGGTTCCGATGAGCGCAGATCCCGTTGCAGATTTCACCCTCGCTTCGACCTCGGGCCAGGATTTCACCCTTTCGTCGGCCAGGAAGCCGCTGGTCATCTACTTCTATCCCAAGGACAGCACGCCCGGCTGCACCACGGAGAGCGCGAACTTCCGCGACCTGCATCCGCAGTTTCTGGCAGCCGGAGCCGACGTGATCGGCATTTCCCGCGACAGCATCAAATCCCACCTGAATTTCAAGGGCAAGCTGGAACTGCCGTTCGAACTCGTTTCCGACCCTGACGAAACGGCGTGTGCGCTGTTCGGC
>DATCUL010000300.1:0-7639 GCA_036567405.1 Methyloversatilis sp.
AGCGCGCTGTCGGCCCACAGCTGGATGCAGCCGGCCTGCGTCGTCACCGGCAGCGCGCCGGCGCCCCAGAACCACAGACTGTTGATCGGCGGACGTCCGGCTTCTTCGCGCGCCGTGTTGACCGGATGGCTGTGGAACAGCATCTGGGTCTCGTTCATCCATTGCCGCAGCTTCGTGCCGTCGCGCCCCTGCGGCAGGCGGTTGTCGATCTTGCGGCCGAGTGCGCCGCCCGGCGGCGTGGTGTCGGCGTCGAGCGTGTCGTGCAGCGCCAGATGGCCGTGGCCGCCCGCGCCAAGGTAGAGCCAGCCGACATTGGCGAAGTGGGCGTTCCATGATGCAGCGAGTGCAGCGGCTTCCTCGGCGTCGGGTGCGACGTCCGGTGCGTCGGTCAGCAGCAGCGCGTCGCGCGCGAAACGCAGATGCACCGTATCGGCCGCCAGCCAGTGCCGGGTGTTCACCGGTTCGCCGGCACCGATGCGCCGCAGCGCGCCGAACGGCGCACGCGCATCCAGCCCGAACAGGTTGGCCAGCACGTGTTCCGGCGGCTGGGCGGGCTGGAACTGTCGCGTGCCGCGGCCGATCAGCAGCGACAGTGCGGGCGTGCGGGGCGTCGGGGCAGGGCAGGTGTCGGGCCAGAGCAGCCCGGGGAGAACGATATGCAGTGACATGGGACGGGATTCTAAGAGGCAAGCTTCAAGATGCAAGCTTCAAGGCGGAAGGGGTGAGACGCGGTCTGCCGGGAGGCTCCGCTTACGGCGTGTTTCTCCTTGTGTCTTGTTTCTTGCGGCTTGTCTCTTACACTGCCGTCCCCATGAACTACGAAATCCTGCTCGGCCTGCGCTATGTGCGGGCCAAACGGCGCAACGGCTTCATTTCCTTCATCTCGCTGATCTCCACGCTCGGGCTGGCGCTGGGCGTGGCGGCGCTGATCACGGTGCTGTCGGTGATGAACGGCTTCCAGCGCGAGCTGCGCACCCGCATCCTCGGCGTGGCCTCGCACGTGCAGATCACCGGTTACGAGAACGAGTTGTCCGACTGGCAGCAGGTGGCCGACGCCGCGCTGAAGAACCGTGACGTGCGTGCGGCGGCGCCCTATGTCAGCGAACAGGCCATGCTGTCGTTCGACCAGACGGTGCGCGGTGCGATGGTGCGCGGCGTGCTGCCGGCAGCCGAGGATGGCGTGGCCGACTTCAGCCAGCACATGCGGGCCGGCCGGCTGGACGCGCTGCAGCCTGGCGCCTTCGGCATCGTGCTGGGCATCGAGCTGGCGCGTGCGCTGCAGGTGCAGATGGGCGACAAGGTGACGCTGATCGCGCCGCAGGGGCTGGTGACGCCGGCCGCGGTGCTGCCGCGGCTGAAGCAGTTCACCGTGACCGGCATTTTCGAGGCCGGACACTACGAGTACGACGCCAGCCTGGCGCTGATCAACATGCAGGACGCGCAGGTGCTGTACCGCATGGACGACCGCGTGTCCGGCGTGCGGCTCAAGCTGGGCGACCTGTTCGACGCGCCACGCGTGGCGCACGAGCTGTACGCGCAGATCGGCAACGGCCAGATCGCCGGCGGGCAGAACCTGCTGGTCGGCGACTGGACGCGCCAGCACGCCAATTTCTTCCGCGCCATCGCGATCGAGAAGAACATGATGTTCATCATCCTGCTGCTGATCGTCGCCGTCGCCGCGTTCAACATCGTGTCCATGCTCATCATGGTGGTGACCGACAAGCAGGCCGACATCGCCATCCTGCGTACGCTGGGGGCGAGCCCGGCCAGCATGATGGCGGTGTTCGTCGTGCAGGGCGCGGTCATCGGCGGTGCCGGGCTGCTGCTCGGCGTGGTCGGCGGCATCGCGCTGGCGGCCAATCTGGGCACCGTGGTGCCGCTGATCGAAAAGATCGCCGGTGTATCGCTGTGGTCGCCCGAGGTCTATTTCATTCCCGAACTGCCGTCGGAAATCCTGCTGTCCGACGTGGTCGCGGTCACAGTGATCGGCGGCCTGCTGACGCTGGCCGCGACGCTGTACCCGAGCTGGCGCGCCTCGCGCGTGCAGCCGGCGGAGGCGCTGCGCTATGAGTGATGTCGTGCTGAAGTGCCAGGAGCTGGCGAAAACCTTCCATCAGGGCAAGGTCGAGGTGCCGGTGCTGGCCGGCGTCGATCTCGAGGTGATGCGTGGCGAACGCGTGGCCATCGTCGGCGCCAGCGGTTCCGGCAAGAGCACGCTGCTGCATCTGCTGGGCGGGCTGGACACGCCGACCGCCGGCACCGTGTCGCTGCTTGGCCAGCAGTATTCCTCGCTGGGCGAGGCGGCGCGCGGTGCGCTGCGCAACCGTTCGCTCGGCTTCGTCTATCAGTTCCACCACCTGCTGGCCGAATTTTCGGCGCTCGACAACGTGGCCATGCCGCTGCTGATCCGGCGCCAGTCGCAGGCGCAGGCGCGCGAGGCCGCCGCTGCGATGCTGGCCGAAGTCGGGTTGGCGCATCGCGTGCAGCATCAGCCCGGCGAGCTGTCCGGCGGCGAGCGTCAGCGCGTGGCGGTGGCGCGCGCGCTGGTCACGCAACCGGCCTGCGTGCTGGCCGACGAACCGACCGGCAATCTGGACAGCAAGACCGCCGAAGGCGTGTTCGACCTGATGCTGACGCTGAGCCGCACGCGTGGCACCAGCTTCGTCATCGTCACCCACGACGAACGCCTGGCCGTGCGCACCGACCGCATCGTGCGCCTGGTGGACGGCCGGCTGCTGTAGGAGCGAGCCCTGCTCGCGATTCCTCGCATCGAATCCTTGCCCACCGCTGATTTACGCGCGCATCGCGAGCATGGCTCGCTCCCACGAAAACCGTCGCGCCTGCAACGAGCCGCCGAACCTGCCCTGCAGGAGCGAGCCCTGCTCGAGATCTCCCGGGTCGAACCCGCGCCCATCGCCGATTGACGTCCGCATCGCGAGCATGGCTCGCTCCCACGAAAACCGTCGCGTCTGCAACGAGCCGCCGAACCTGCCCTGCAGGCGCGAGCACTGCTCGCGATCTCCCAGGTCGAACCCGCGCCCGCAGCCGATTCACGTCCGCATCGCGAGCATGGCTCGCTCCTACGAAAACCGTGGCGCCGTTGCCAGCGCATGCAGCGCGGCACGGGTTGCGTCGTCGGCGGTGACCGCCTCGATACGTGACTGCAGCGCATCGGCGAAGGCGGTCGACGCGAGCCCGGTGTGCAGCGTTGCGAGCTGCATCAGCAGTTCATCGATCAGGCGGAATTCGTGTTCCGGTAGTTCGGCCTTCCCGGCGGCCGACGCCATGCGGGCGCGGACGTCGATGTCGCCGCCGTAGCGTGCGTAAAGCTGGAGTTTGCGTGTATCCAGCATCGGCATGTCGTCCTCGAGGTGTGGCGGCATTCAGTGTCGGGCCGCCCGGCGTCGCCAGCTGTGCACCAGGTGCCAGCGCCAGACGCCGAGCACCGTCACGTAGCCGGCGGCAGCCAGAGTCAGCGCAAGCAGTGGCAGGCCGACCAGCAGCGGTTCGCCGAGTGCGACGAACCAGTCGGTCAGCGCCGAGATCCAGCCGCCGAGCCCGGCGTCTTCGGGGATATGCGGCGGCCGGAAGGTGGTGCCCGGCGCCATCGTCATGCCCAGCAGCGGCATCACCGCCCGGCCGTAGGCCCAGGCCACGGCATACAGCGGCACGATGGTCAGCGGGTTGCTGTAGAAGGTCACCACCATCGCCAGCGGCAGGTTCACGCGCAGCAGCACTGCCAGCAGCGCCGCCCCCAGCATCTGCAGTGGACCGGGTATCAGGCCGGCGAACAGTCCCACCGCGACGCCGCCGGCGCAGCTGTGCCGGTTCAGGTGCCACAGGCGAGGATGGCCGAGGGATTCGGCAAACGGCGCCAGCCAGCGGTTGCGCCGCAGGCTTTCGGTGTCCGGCAGGTATTTGCGGATCAGTTTCTTCATGAGGAACACAGGGCGCATCCAGCACGCAGCGTGATCGCACGGTATTTGCAGCAGCCTACCGGCAAACCAGAATCGATGCCGCGTCGTTTCTCTTGCGCAGGGCTCGCGACTACGCGCGCAGTAAGCACTAAACTGGTGCGGTTCGATGCGCTTGCGGCGGATGGGTTCCGTCGGATGTCGCTCATCCATACCACCGGATACGATCCTTGCCATGACAGAAAAATTTGATCGCGGCGTGAGTACCAGTCACATCGGCAGTTTCAGTGCCGTGTTCGACGTGGCCAACCGTGCGGACATCGAGCGCATCGGTGACGTGGTGGCGCCGGCAGCAGATGAACTGGCGGAAATCTTCTACCAGATCATGCTGGCCGACGGCAACGACGCGGCGCGCTTCCTCGACCATGATCTGGTGCATAGCCGTCTCGGTACCGCGCTGGCGCGCTGGCTGCGTGACCTGTTTTCGTGGCGGGAGCAGCCCGACGAGATCGAGCGGCTGGTCGCCACGCAACTGCATGTCGGCTCGGTACATGCGCGCATCGATCTGCCGCTGCATCTGCTGAATCACGGCTTCGGCGTGCTCAAGGAGACCATCGGAGAACGCATCGCTGCGGCGCTGGGTGCGGACGCGCCGGGACTTTTCCGGGTGCTGTCGCTGATGCATCGCATGGTTGATCTGGCCAGCGCAGCAATGGATGAAAGTTATCTGCACGACCTGATGAATGGCGCGCGTCAGGTTCAGATGCGGCAGAACCAGCTGATCGGTCAGAACATTGTGGTCAGGCTGGAACGGCTGCGCGCCAGCCTGTTCGACTGGCAGCGGCGCGTGGTGACGCTGCTCTATCGCGCCGATCTGCCGGTGTCCGCGCAGATCCCCGGCGCCGGCCTCTCCGATTTTGGCCTGTGGATCACACACAAGGCCGGGCTGTTCTTTGCCGGCATGCCCGAGGTGAATGAACTGGAACGCTTTGTCGCCCAGCTCGATGAACTGCCGCGTCGTCTGTGCGAACTACGCCGGCAGGAAAGATCAGCCTCGGCCCTGGATCGGGGCGTGGCGGAGCTGGATGCGCTGGTCACGCGCATGTCGTGGCTGCTGTCATGTCTGGTCGAGCGTCATACCGAAGGCGAGGCAGCGCGCGACACGCTGACCCATCTGTTCAACCGGCGTTTCCTGGACACCATCCTGCAGCGCGAGATCCGGTACTGCGCGCTCAGTCAGTCGAGGTTCGCGGTGCTGCTGGTCGACCTCGACCACTTCAAGCGGATCAACGACACCTACGGTCATCCGGCCGGCGACAAGGTGCTGCAGCAGACTGCCGAACTGCTGCAGTCGAACATACGTGCCGGCGATTTCCTGTTCCGTTATGGCGGCGAGGAATTTCTGGTCGTCATGACCGATGTTACGTCGGAGCAGGCGGCCAGGGCGGCGGCCAGTCTGGTGCGTACGTGCGAGGCGAAGGCGTTCGAAATCAGCCAGGACGAGACGGTTCCGGTCACGCTCAGCATAGGTGTCGCGCTGCATGACGGACATCCCGATTACACCTTGCTGCTGGCGCGGGCCGATCGTGCGCTGTATGCGGCCAAGGCGGGCGGGCGCAACCGGTATGAGACGGCCGGGCCAGGTGGTTGAGAACAAGCAGTTGTAATGACGTTTGAATGGATTGGCATAATGCCGATCCATGTCCGTTCCGGTATCGCTGGCACTGGTCGCCGCCATGTTCATCGTCGCGCGGCTGGCCGAGCTTCCGTCCTGGCCGCTGCTTGCCTGCGTCGTCCTGTGCGCGGCCGTCTGCGGCGTATTCGCATGCATGTGCCGCCCGAGGGGCTTCTGGCGCTGTCTCGCCGCTTTCCTGGCGGCCTTCGTGTGGGCCGCCGCATCGGGCCATCTGACGCTTGAGCAGCGGCTTGCGCCGGAACTCGAAGGACGCGACATCGAAATCACCGGCGTGATCGCCAGCCTGCCGGGGCGCGTCGAGCGCGGTCTGCGTTTCGATTTCGACGTCGAACAGGCGCCGTCCGGTGTGCCGCGGCACATCGCGCTGACCTGGTATGACGGACGGCGCGTCGAGCACGATGTGGTCGAACAGCATGTGCGACCGGCGCTGCATGCCGGCAGCCGGTGGCATCTGCGCGTGCGCCTGAAGCGACCGCACGGCAACATGAATCCGCACGGCTTCGATTACGAGGCCTGGCTGTTCGAGCGCGGCATCGGTGCTACCGGTTCGGTGCGCGCCAGCGGCGATGGCGCCTCGGCCCAGTACCTGATCGAAAAGCAGGTGATGTGTCCGGCCTGCCTGATCGAGTCGCTGCGTGAGGCGGTGCGCGATCGCTTCGAACGCGTGCTCGGTGCGCCGGACGAGCCGGATGCACGCCATCCGTGGGCCGGCGTGCTGGTGGCGCTGGCGATCGGCGAGCAGCGCGTCATTCCGCCGGCGCAGTGGGACATGTTCGCGCGCGCCGGCATCACTCACCTAGTATCCATTTCCGGCCTGCACGTGACCATGGTCGCCGCGCTCATCGGCATGCTGGCGGCTGCGGTATGGCGACGCGTACCGGCGCTGGCACTGCGTTGGCCGGCGCAGCGTGCTGCCATCGTCGCCGGCCTCGTGGCCGCTGCGACCTACTGCGCGCTGGCCGGTTTCGGCATTCCGGCGCAGCGCACGCTGATCATGCTGGCGGTTGCCGGCGTCGCGATGCTGGCCGGCCGCTTCTCATCGCCGGCCAATGCGCTGGCACTCGCGGTCTGCGTCGTGCTGCTTCTGCATCCGATGGCGGTCACCAACGTCGGCTTCTGGCTGTCCTTCGGCGCGGTCGCGCTGCTGTTCTACGCCGCAGCCGGCGATATCGGTACGACGCCGGCGCCGGTCCGCTGGCTGCGTGCCCAGGCTGCGATCACGCTCGGTCTGGCGCCGCTGACCCTGGCCATCTTCCAGCAGGTGTCGCTGGTGGCGCCGCTGGCGAATCTGGTCGCCATTCCGCTGGTCAGCGCGGTGGTCACGCCACTGACGCTGCTTGCAATCGTGCTGCCGGTCGATGCACTGCTGCTGTTCGCGCATGCGCTGACCGGCTGGCTGATGACGCTGCTGGCCTGGCTGACTGGGCCAGACTGGGCGCTGTGGCACAGTGCGGCGCCGCCGGCGTGGTCGGTGGCGGTGGCGCTGCTTGGCACGATGACGCTGCTGGCGCCCGCCGGCTGGCCCGGACGCGCGCTGGCGCTGCCCTTGCTGCTGCCGGTCTTCCTGTTCCAGCCGGTGCGGCCGGCGGTGGGCGACATGAAAGTCGTGGTGCTCGACGTCGGCCAGGGACTGGCGGTGCATGTGCAGACTGCGACGCACGATCTGCTGTTCGATACCGGTCCGCGCTACGGCATGGAAGCCGACGCCGGCGAGCGGCTGGTGCTGCCCTATCTGCGTGCCGCCGGTGTCGCCCGGCTCGACACGTTGGTGATCAGCCATGCCGACACGGATCATTCCGGCGGCGTGGCCTCGCTGCTCGCCGGGCTGCCGGTATCGACGGTGATGTCATCGGTGCCGGCGCATGACGCCTTGCGGCTGGCGCGGCCGGATACGCGGGACTGCGTTGCCGGCGAGCGCTGGTCGGTCGACGGTGTCAGCTTCGAAATGCTGCATCCGCCGCCGGGTGCACGCGAGCGCGGCGCCCGCAGCAGCAATGCGCTGTCCTGCGTGCTGCGGGTCGGCAGTGCG